>CADBLM010000038.1 GCA_902795445.1 uncultured Bacteroidia bacterium | reverse complement strand
GGAATATTCTTTCCATCAGCACCGAAAACGGAAGTCATTCCGATTTTCTTTCCAATTAATCCAGGCATTGGTTTGGTTAATTAATTGATAATAAATAATTTGCAGTCCACAAAGCAATTTTGTGGGCTGCAAATATACGACAAATATTTGAACTATCAAAATTTACTTCTTGGAATCCTTGCGGGCCAGGGCCGATTCCGTGTCGTACATCACCGGTGTTCCGATGAAGATGGAAGCATAGGTTCCGATGATGATACCGAGGATGAGGGCCACCGCCAGACCGCGGATGGTCTCCCCGCCGAAGATGGCGATGGAGAGCATCGTCACGAGGGTGGTCAGGGAGGTGTTCATCGTACGGGAGAGGGTCGCATTCAAGGCCTCGTTGACCGTGGCGGAGAATTCCGCCTTCGGGTGCAGGCCCCTGTATTCACGGATACGGTCGAAGATAACCACGTTGTCGTTGATGGCGTAACCGATGATGGTCAGGATGGCCGCGATAAAGGTGGAGTCCACGTCGAGGGTAAACGGCAGGATGCCCGAGAAGAGGGAGAAGAAGCCGATGACGATGATGGCCGTGTGCGCCAGGGAGACCACGCCGCCCAGACCCCAGGTCCATTTGCGGAAGCGGAGGGCGATGTAGGCGAAGATGACCAGCAGGGCCAGAATCACGGAGATGACGGCGCTGCGCTTGATATCGTTGGCGATGGTCGCACCCACCTTGTCGGAGGAGATGATACCGTTGGGGTTGTCGAGCGTGGAGGTGAAATCGGAGAGCGTCAGTTCTTCGTTGGCAAAGAAGCCCTTGAGGGCCTTGAAGAGCATTCCTTCGATTTCGGCGTCCACGTCGGTGGATTCCTGATCATATTTATAAGAGGTGGTGATCTTCATCTGGCTCTCGCCGCCGAACTGCTTGACCTCGACGGAAGCGTTCTTGACGCTCTCGTCTGCGGCCGCGGCTTCATTGAAGACTTCCAGGGTGGCGTTGCGGACATCCTCGGCAAGCACGGGCCTGTCAAAACGGACCACGTAGGTACGGCCGCCGGTGAAATCGACGCCGTAGGTAAAGCCCTTGAAGAAGATGGAGCACAGGGAGATGAGAATCAGCACGCCGGAGAAGATATAGGCCCATTTGCGGTTTTCGATGAACTTGATTTGCGTGTTCTTGAGAAAGTTGCGGGTCCATTTGTTGTCGAAGGAAATCCCCTTTCCCGCCGCGACACGGTCATCGAAAATCAGACGGGGGATGAAGATGGAGGAAAGGACGGAGGTGACGATACCGATAATCAGGGTCGTAGCGAAGCCCTTGACCGGACCGGAACCGAAGGCGAAGAGCACGAGACCCGTCAGGAGGGTCGTAATCTGGCCGTCGATGATGGCGGAATAGGCGTTGGCGAAACCATCCTTGATGGCCAGGCTCAAGCCCTTGCCCGTCGCGAGTTCCTCCTTGATGCGCTCGTAGATGATGACGTTGGCGTCCACGGCCATACCGAGGGTCAGCACCAGACCGGCGATACCCGGCAGGGTGAGGACGGCGCCGAAGGAAGCGAGCGTACCGAAGAGCAGCACGACGTTGACAAGCAGGGCGATGTCCGCCACCAGACCGGCACCCTGGTAGAAGAATACCATATAGACGAGCACCAGCAGGAAGGCGATGACGAAGGAGATGAGACCAGCGTTGATGGACTCGGCGCCGAGGGAAGGACCGACCACCTGTTCCTGGACGATGGTGGCAGGGGCGGGCAGCTTACCGGACTTGAGCACGTTGGCCAAGTCTTCGGCTTCCGTCACGTCGAAGTTGCCCGTAATCTGGGAACTGCCGCCGGTGATGGCGGAATTGACGACCGGATAGGAATAGACCATTCCGTCCAGGACGATGGCAATCTGACGGCCGATGTTGTCCTTGGTCATCTGGGCCCAGATGTTGGCGCCCTCGGCGTTCATCGTCATCGAGACGTCGGGGTTGCCGCTGCGGCCGTTGCCGAAGTTGACACGGGCGTCGGTCACGACACCGCCGTCAAGGGGGGCCTTGCCGTCCACGGTCGTAGCCTTGATGGCGACGAGTTCGTAGGTATTGTCTCCGGGGATATACTGGGAGGGTTTGACCGTCCACATCGCCTTGAATTCAGCCGGGAAGAGGGCCTGCACCTGAGGAAGGGCCAGCCAGCGGTTGATCTTGGCGGTGTCGGCATAGTTGGCGTAACCGATGCAGGCCCCCTTGCCCAGACCGCCCTGGTAGGAGTTGGGGCTGAGGGCCGAGAAGAGAGGATTCTGCTTCTTGAAACGGGCCAGCGCAGCGGCGTCGGCGCCGTCAAGCTGGGCGGCAAGGCTGTCGGCCTCCTCGACGACTGCTTCCTCGACCTCCGTGCCTTCCATTTCGGCAATCAGGCTGTTGGCCTCGACGAGGAAAGGATAAATCTCGGCATTCTCGTAGGTGGCCCAGAATTCGAGGGAGGCGGTTCCCTGGAGGAGTTTGCGGACACGCTCAGGCTCTTTCACGCCCGGCAGTTCCACGAGGATGCGGCCGGTGTTGCCGATTTTCTGGATGCTGGGCTGGGTAACGCCGAAACGGTCGATACGGTTGCGGAGCACGTTGAAGGAGTTGTTGATGGCGCTTTCGGCTTCCTTGCGGATGACGTCGAGCACCTGTTCGTCGGTGGACTCGGGATGCACCTTGTCGCGCATCTCATAGGTTCCGAAGACTTCGCTCAGACGACGGCCGCCGGCATTCTGCTGCCAGGCCTCGCCGAAGAGCGTGATGAAGTCCTTGGCGGAATTGACGCTGTTCTTGCGGGCCGCATCGACGGAAGCCAGGAACTCGGGACTCTTGTTGTCGTCGGAGATGGCGACCACCAGGTCTTCGAGCTGGACCTGCAGCATCACGTTCATACCGCCCTTGAGGTCGAGGCCCAGGTTGATTTCCTTTTCCTTGACCGACTTGTAAGTATATCCGAAATACACTTTCTCGGCGGAAACGGAATCAATGTACTGGGCTTTGGCTTCCTTGCGGACGTCATCCAGGTAATAGGCCTGGTCGTCCTCCGCGATTTTGGAGAAGGAAGCGCTGTCGGCCCGGGCAGCAGCCACGGCTTGTTCAGCCTTCGCATCCGCCTTGCCCTCTACGATTTTGCTGACGAGGGTGAAGGACAGCTGCCAGAAGCAGGCCAACACAAGCAGGATGGCCACTACTCTGATTGCACCTTTACTTTGCATAATTATTCAATTTTAAAATTTTATTCACAATAAGGGTGCAAATTTACAACATTTTTCTGACATTTCCGCTACCGTCGGCAGAAAGATTGGGGATTAACAGATTTAAAAACAAAATCGTGCGCGTAGGAGTACGCACACGATTTTATCTGACTTCCTTCGGGTCCGAGCCCGGGGAGGATTAGTTGAATTTGGCGAATTCGATGTCCTTGGCGGCACGGGCGGCCAGTTTCTCGTTCTTCTTGGCCTTGTCAAGGTTGGACTTGACGACATCGGCATTGCCCTGACGGGCGGCGATGATGGCCTTCAGATAAGCGCAGCCTTCGCACTCGCAGCCTTCCAGGGCGGAGTTCGCGGCGGCGTAATCCTTGACAAGGATGGCGGCCAGGGCGGCGTTGAAGCCTTTCTCACCGGAAAGTTTGGAAGCGGCGGCGCTGTAGTCGCCTTTGAGGATGTCCACGACGGCGGCATTCTTCTTGGAGGTCGCGTTGCCGGAAGCGGCGAAGCACTGGGCGGCGGTCTCGAGATCGTTGTCGTTCAGGGCGAGGACACCGTAGAGGTTGTTCACGTCAGCATCTTTCGCGCACTTGTCAAGTTCAGCCTTGGCGGCAGCCTTGTCACCGCTCTTGAAGAGAGCGACGGCGAGGTTGTACTGGGCGCGGGCGCTGGAGAATTTCTCGACGGCCTTCTTGTAGATGGCAACCTTGTCGGCGTCTTTCTCCTTCAGGGAAGCGGCACGGAGCAGGGCCTCTTCGTCGAGCACGTCAATGTTCTCTTCCACGAGGGTGGCGAGCTCTTCGGCGGTGAAGTTCTTGTTCTCGACGGTCGCGATGAAACGGGCGCGGCGCAGTTCGGGAAGAACCTGCTTGGCGAGAGACTTGTAAACGGCGGACATATTCTTGATTTCCTTCTCACGGACGGCGGGATCGCTGTACATGGAGAGAACGCGGAGAATCAGGTCCTTGTCTTCGATGTTGGATTCGGCGACCAGTTCCTGGAAACCTTCCCAGTCCTGACCGACGCTCTTGACGTCACCGGCGGCGACATCTTTGTCCTTGACAACTTTGCCGAAGACCTTGTTGGCGCTGCCGGAACGTTTGTCGGAGAGTTTGCTGTTGAGCTCTTCGCCACCGTCAGGAGAGGCATAGGCGACGACATCGACACCCGTGATGGTCTTGCGCTCGTTTTCCCTGGCCTCTTTGAGGGCGGCCTGGAAATCCTTCACGCTCTGGCCGCGCAGCTGGGCGCCGCGGACCTCGGAAGAACCGATGGTGTAGAGAATCTGGGCTTCGGGGTTCTCGATGATGACTTCCTTGTAATTGTCGGCCTTGTAATCGACTTTGCCGCACTTCTTCACGAGCTGATAGGTCGTGTTGCAGCCGTCGGCAGCCTTCTTGGAAGGAACGTCGGTGGACTGGTTGCCTTTGGAGACAACGCCGCGGAGCTCAAGGTAGCATTTCTCCATACCCTCCTGGAAGGGGAAGGAAAGCGTCTCGCTGACGACACCGCCGGCGGTGGGAACAACCTTGAAGTTGTCCTTCACTTTCTCGCCCTGATAGGTCAGCACGTCGAGCTTGTACTCACCGCCTTCATAGACGACGACGGGGGTTACCTTGAAATAAACATCGGGAAGGAAGTAATCTGCGGGATAGGTGACGTCCACTTTGACTTCAACCTTTCCGGCAACGACTTCCAGCGTCTCAGGCTGGCAGGCTACGAGCACGTTTTCAGCCTGTTCTGCCATCTTCTTGGGATTGCTGCAAGCAACCATCGCGACGCCAAGAAGGGCAGCGGTAAAAATTTTGATACCTTTCATATTTAAAGCTTTAAATTGGTTTATATCCAAATATGGCTTGCAAAGTTAAACATTATTTTACAAAAAACATATTTTCGGGGAAAATTTATTGTATCTTTGCAAACAACTTACAAGTATCAAAGAATGGCAGCCAGGGATATCGACCTGTTGAAAATAAAAAACCGTTACCACATCGTCGGCAATTCTCCGGAGTTGGATATGGCCATCCGGACGGCCTTGAGCGTAGCTACGACCAACCTGCCCGTCCTGATTATCGGAGAAAGCGGGGTCGGCAAGGATGTTTTCTCGCAGATGATTCACGATTACAGCAAGCGCAAGAGCCGCAAACTGCTGCCGGTCAACTGCGGCGCCATCCCCGTCGGAACGGTCAACAGCGAACTTTTCGGACACGAAAGAGGTTCTTTCACCGGCGCCGTAGAATCGCGCAAGGGCTGGTTCGAGGAGGCCGACGGAAGCACCATCTTCCTGGATGAAATCGGCGAACTGCCCAAAGATACGCAGGCCCAGCTGCTACGGGTTCTCCAGCAGGGGGAATTTATGCGGGTCGGCTCGTCCAAGGTCCTGCACACCGACGTCCGCGTCGTCGCGGCGACCAACCTGGACCTCAACCACGCCATCAGCCAGGGCAAATTCCGCCTGGACCTGTACTACCGCCTCAACACGATTACCGTCAAAATTCCCGCGCTGCGCGAAAGGCCGGATGACATTCCCCTGCTTTTCAGGCAGTTCTGCATCGACTTCGCGGTCAAGAACAACTATCAGTCCGTCAGCCTGACCAAGGAGGCGGAAAACCTCCTGAAATCCTACCGCTGGCCCGGCAACGTCCGCGAACTCATCAGCATCGCCAACCGCGTTTGCACGATGGAATCCGAGCCGCTGTCCCCCGGCGTCAGCGAGGAGCGGGTCCAGATTACCAGTCAGCAGCTCAACCGCCATATGCCCCACGACGAAGGTTCCTTCATTCCGGCCGTGGCGGAAGAAACGGGAAGCGGACTGAGTCCGGAAGAACGGAAAATGATTTTCGGTTCCATCGTGAAACTCAAGCAGGAGGTGGAAGAATTGAAAAAGACCGTCATCGCCCTGCAAGGAGGACAAAAGACGCCGGACGCCGCTTTCGCCCTGGCTCCCCGCCGCGACGAATCCTATATGGCCGTCGAAGAGCCGGAGCCTGACGAACAGAGCCAGGAGGAAATCGGTACGGAAGTGCGCAAGACCGGGGAGAACGCCCTGACGCTGGAGGACAATACCTATCAGGCGATTCTTTCTTCGATGGCCCGCAACGACAACAACCGCAGCAAAGTTGCCCGGGAGCTCGGCATTTCCGAGCGCACGGTGTACCGCAAACTGAATACAATGATGAAACTGGGACTATGGCAAAAAGACTGACGGTGCACAGGACGGGACGGGTTCCCGTATGGGCCGCCGGTCTGCTGCTGGCCCTTCTGACCGCTTCCTGCGGCATCTATTCCTTTACGGGCACATCCATCCAGCCCGACGTGCAAAGCGTCGCCATCCACTACTTCGAGTACAAGGCCCTCCGGGTCAACCCGTCCCTGAGCAACGCGATGACGGAAGCAATGCGGGACAAATTTCAGAAACTCACCCGCCTGGAACAAGTCGAGGAAAACGGAGACCTGGACCTGGCCGCAGACATTACGGGATATGACATCAAACCGATGGCTGTGACGGCAGGTGAAGTCGCGGCGCAGAACCGGCTCACCGTCACCGTCAAGGCTTATTTCATCAATCGCAAGCACAGCGAAGACGATTGGGAAAAATCCTTCTCCGCCTACGCGGACTACGATTCGCAGAATTCTCTGGACGCCGTGGAAGCGACCCTTTGTGAAGAAATCATCGACAAACTGGTGGAGGACATTTTCAATGCGGCAGTAGCCAATTGGTAAGATGATGGAAAAGCAAGTGGACAAACTCTCGCTCAAGGAGCTTTCGGGACTGGTCGGCATCTATCCCTGGTTTTCCGCGGCCCGCATCGCCCTGGCCGGCAAACTTATCGCAGCGGACGGATGGTCCCGGGAAGAACTGGGCAATATGCTGCTGCATATCTCCGACCCGTCCGTGCTGCGCCCGCTGGTGCTGCCCCTGCTTGCCCCGACTGAAATAAAGACGTCGCCATCCCGCCCTTCGGCCCGTAAAAGGGTCCCCGGCGGCGATTTCTTCACGCGCGAAGAATATGACAAGGTCCGTCAGGAAGACGACAACCTCTTTGTCCGTCCCTTCACCCGCCGGACGGAAGAGCAGGGTGAGACGGCCTCAGAAGCGTTCGATTTCGCGACGGAAACCCTGGCCCGAATCTACGCCCAACAGGGCTATTTCGCCCAGGCCAAAGAGATTTACGGGAAACTAATTTTGGCATATCCCGAAAAAAGTGCTTACTTTGCAGCCCTTATTGAAAAATTAAACAATTAAGATATGAACACCTTATTTATTATCCTTACCGTCATCGCGCTTATCGCCAGCGTCCTGCTTACGATTGTCGTCCTGCTGCAGAACAGCAAGGGAGGCGGTCTCGCCAGCAATTTCACCGCCGGCAACCAGACGTTCGGCGTCCGTCAGACGGCCGACATCCTTGAGAAAATCACCTGGGGACTCGTCGTCATCATCTTCGTCATCACGATTGTCGCATCCTTCACCACCGGCAAATCCGGCAAGGGCGGCGACGACATCACCGGCGACATCGAGAACTACGCCACCGAGCAGGTTCCCGAATTTGAAACGCCCTCCGCACCCGCCGAAGGCGAAGGCGAAGCCGTCACCCCCGAAAGCGCATCCCAGGCCCAATAAGGCCCCGCCGAAATGGTTCTGGCGTTCCCAGTACCACTGAAAAATGCCTCTGACAACGTTCAGGGGCATTTTCATTTCCAGACTTTCCTACATCTTTCCTACATTTCATGAGATTGGGCCCAGAGACTATGGCAGCCCCCGAGCCCAGACGAGTTTCACGGCAAACGCGTATGGCGACGCGACCGCATCCAGTGAGCAGAAACGGTGTGAACCCGCACCTGATTTTTGGAAAAGTGGAAGAAAACTTATAAATCCTTTTGGAAAAGTGGAAATATGTCTGTAAATTGCGTTGGAAAAATGGAGGCAATATGCTTAATAGAAAGATAGACAAGTATTTAATCGATTATTACAAAAAATCGGGTAATGCACTGCTGATAACGGGAGCGCGTCAAGTCGGTAAGACCTATTCCATACGTGAGTTCGGCAAGGCATTCAAGAGTTTCATCGAGATCAACTTCATTGAGAAT
>CADBLM010000037.1 GCA_902795445.1 uncultured Bacteroidia bacterium | reverse complement strand
TGGATTTCGAGGTGTTCCTTGGGGTCGTAAAGCAGGCCCGTACAGATGCACATCTTATAATTGTGGCTCTCCAGGATGTCGAAATGGCGGCAGCCCTGGCAGCCTTTCCAGAACTCGGGGTCGTCCGTCAGTTCGCTGAAGGGAACGGGGCGGAATCCGAATTCGTAGTTCATTTTCATCACGGCCGCGCCGGTCGTGATGGAGAAAATCTTGGCGTCCGGGAAGAGTTTGCGCGAGAGGATGAAGGTCTGTTCCTTGATCTTGCGGGCGATGCCCATTCCGCGGAACTTGTGGGCCACGATGAGGCCCGAATTGGCGACGAAACTCTTGCCGCCCCAGGATTCGATGTAGGAAAAGCCGGCGAACTCGCCTTCGTCGGTCAGGGCGATGACCGCCTTGCCGGAAAGCATCTTGGAAGAAATGTATTCGGGCGTGCGCTTGGCGATGCCGGTACCCCGTTCCTGGGAGGAGATGTAAATCTCGTCGACGATTTGCTGGGAGTATTTCGTGTGGCGTTCGTCCGCGACTGTTACGTTGATGTTCATCTCAAATAAAAATTTTTCTGCTTTGTCGGTCTGACTTGCCAGAAAATTTTTATCAAACATTCGAACGCAAGACAAACCGAGATTGTCAATTGCATAGACGGCTGCAAAATTAGTATTTTTCCACAGAAAATTCAAAAAAATTGACTACTTTTGGGCTCGGTTTTAACAAATATTTTCAATCGGTATGAAACTTACTGTCATCGGTGCAGGAAATATGGGCGGAGCGACTGCCCGCGGACTCCTTTCCGCCGGAGCTGTCGCGCCTGCCGACCTCACGGTCACGGACGCCAATGAAAAGGCGCTGGCGTTTTTCAAGGAGCAAGGAGCGAATGTGACGACGGACAACCGCGCGGCCGTCGCACAGGCCGATATGGTCGTCATTGTAGTCAAACCCTGGGTCGTGCCTCTCGTGCTGGAGCAGATCAAGGGAATCGACCTCGGCGGCAAGACCGTCGTCTGTATGGCGGCCGGGGTCAAGCCGGAAGTCATCCTTCCGTCCCTGGCGGAGGATACCGACCTGATTTATGTCATTCCCAATACGGCCATCGAAATCGGCCAGGCCGTGATTTTTGTTTCTCCCTACCGGGCCCGCGAGGAAGCGGCACAGGCCGTCGCCGCCCTGTTCGGCCGGGTCGGACTGGTGAAAAAGGTGGACTTCGCCCATCTGGGCGGAGCCATTTCCCTCTCCTCCTGCGGTATCGCCTATGCGATGCGTTATATCCGTGCGGCCGTGGAAGGCGGCGTAGAACTGGGTTTTTATCCCGGTGAAGCCACCGAAGTCGTCTGCCAGACGGTCATCGGAGCCGCCAGCCTCATTGCGGCGCACAAGTCCCATCCCGAGGCGGAAATCGACAAAGTGACCACGCCGGGCGGTCTGACCATCAAGGGCTTGAATGCCATGGAGGAGGCCGGATTTACGGACGCTGTGATTAAAGGTTTGAAAGCGGGAAGCAAATAAAAGATGAGACTGGTTGTCAAAGTGGGCAGCAATGTCCTGACGAAAAAAGACGGGATGCTGGATGTGGCACGGATGGGTTCGCTGGTCGGACAGATTGCGTGCGTGATGGGGATGGGGCACGAAGTCATCCTGGTTTCCAGCGGTGCCGTGGCCTGCGGCCGCAGTCTCATCAAGACCGAGAACAAATTGGACGAAGTGGAGCAGCGCCAGCTCTTTTCCGCCGTCGGACAGGTGAGCCTGATGTCGCATTACCGGGAGTTCTTCTCCAAACACGGCATCCATACCGGTCAGATCCTGACGATGAAGGAGAATTTCTCCACCCGCCGGGAATATCTCAACCAGCGTCACTGTATGGAGGTGATGTTGCGCTGCGATGTCATCCCCATCATCAACGAGAACGATACCGTGAGCGTCACGGAACTGATGTTTACGGACAATGATGAACTTTCGGGTATGATCGCTTCGATGATGTCGGCCGATATGCTGATCATCCTGAGCAATATCGACGGTATCTATGACGGCGATCCGAAGATGGCCGGGACGAAGGTCATCCGGCGGATTGAGCCGGGCAAGGACTTGAGCCGTTATATTCAGCTCGGCCGGAGCCGTTTCGGCCGCGGCGGTATGCTGACCAAGTCTTCCATCGCCGCCAAGGTGGCCCAGGAGGGCATCAAGGTCATCATTGCCAACGGGATGAAGGACCGGATCCTGCCCGATTTGCTGGAGCATCCCGACAAGACGGTCCATACGGAGTTTATGCCTTCGGAAAACGGAGTGTCCAGCGTCAAGAAGTGGATTGCGCACAGCGACGGTTTCGCCAAGGGACGGGTCGTCATCAATGACCGGGCGCTGAAGGCCCTGATGGAGAAAAAGGCGGTCAGCCTGCTGATGGTGGGTGTGACGGCCGTGGAAGGGGAGTTCGAGGAAGGGGACATCATCAGCGTTGTGGATGCGGCGGGCCGTTCGGTGGCCGTCGGCAAAGCCGGCTATTCCAACGCCCAGGCCTCCGCCCTCATCGGCGCCCACGATGTCAAGCCCATCATCCACTACGATTATCTGTATATATTGTAGGGAAGCACCCTGCCCCCCCCGCCGAGGTCTTTACGAATGCGGACCTGAAGAATAAAAGAGAATAAAGAAGAATAAAACTGAATAAAAGAGAATTATGTCAGAAGCAATGGATATGCTCAGGAGGACGAAGGAGGCGAGCGCGTGCCTGAGCGATGTGGGCGAGGAACAGCGCAATGCCTTGCTGCTTGCGCTTGCGGAAGCGCTGGATGCCTCCCAAGAGGGGCTGTTGGCGGCCAACGCGGAGGACCTGGCCCGAATGGAGCGTTCCAACCCCTTGTACGACCGCCTCTTGCTCAATCCGGAGCGCTTGGCCGGCATTGCCGCCGACATCCGCAAAGTCGCCACGCTGGAAAGCCCGCTGGGACATATCCTGTCCGATACGACGCTGGAGAACGGCCTGCATATCCGCCGGGTGAGCGTACCCTTCGGTGTCATCGGCGTCATCTACGAGGCCCGGCCCAATGTGACCTTCGATGTGTTTTCCCTCTGTTTCAAAAGCGGGAACGCCTGCGTGCTCAAAGGCGGCAAGGATGCCGATGCGTCCAACCGCGCCATCGTCGCCCTCATCAAGTCAGTCCTGAAAAAGGCCGGCGGCGATGAGGATGTCATCAATCTGCTGCCCGCCACCCACGAGGCGACGGGGGAATTGCTCACGGCCAACGGGCTGGTCGATCTGGTGATTCCCCGGGGCGGGCGCAAACTGATAGATTTCGTCCGCGACAATGCCAAGGTGCCCTGTATCGAGACGGGAGCGGGCGTCGTGAATACCTATTTTGATGCGGCCGGCGACCTGGAAAAGGGCCGTCGCATCGTTTTCAACGCCAAGACCCGGCGAGTGAGCGTGTGCAACGCCCTTGACTGTCTGCTCGTCAGCCGCAGCCGGCTGTCCGACCTCCCTGCGTTGGTGGGGGATATGGTTGCCAAAAATGTCGTCCTCTATGCTGATGCGGAGGCTTTCGCCGCCCTGGACGGCCGCTATCCGTCGGCGCTTTTGCAGCAGGCCGCTCCCGAGGATTTCGGCCGCGAGTTTATGGATTACAAGATGGCCATCCGGACCGTGGAGGATGTCCGGGAAGCTGTCGCCCATATCTCCCGTTACGGCTCCGGTCACAGCGAGAGCATCGTGACGGAAGACCCCGCGGCCGCCGAATTTTTCCGCCGCAAGGTGGATGCCGCCTGCGTCTATGTCAACGCCCCGACCTCCTTTACGGACGGCGCCCAGTTCGGCCTGGGGGCTGAAATCGGCATTTCCACCCAGAAACTCGGCGCTCGCGGCCCGATGGCCCTCGCCGCGATGACCACCTACAAATGGCTCATCGACGGCAACGGTCAGACCCGCCCGTAATTCATTTTTGACCCTAAAACTGAATAACCTGATATTATGCCTTCTTACAGTCCTTATTTCAATCCCGAGTTTGAGCTTCTCGACCGGGGGCAGATAGAAGCCCTGCAACTCAAGCGGCTTCAGGACACCGTGGCACGCTGTTATCTCGGCTCGCCTTTCTATCGCAAGCGTCTTGACAGCATCCGCCTCACGCCCGATAAAATCCAATCGCTGGACGACCTGCGGCGCATCCCCTTCACGACCAAGCAGGACCTGCGCGACACCTATCCTTTCGGTATCGCGTCCGTTCCCTTGGAGAAATGTACCCGCCTGCACTCCTCCAGCGGCACGACGGGCAATCCGACGGTCATCCTGCATACGGCCAATGACCTGCATGAGTGGGCCAATCAGTTGGCCCGCGCCCTGTGGATGGTAGGCTGCCGTCCGGAAGACATTTTCCAGAATACATCCGGCTATGGAATGTTCACCGGCGGACTGGGCTTCCAGTATGCCGCCGAACTCCTGGGGATGCTGACCGTGCCGGCCGGTGCGGGCAACACCCTGCGTCAGTTGAAATTTTTCACGGATTTCGGTACGACGGTCGTCCACGCGATTCCTTCTTATGCGGCCCGTCTGTACGAAGTGATGTGCCAGCAGGGGATTGACCCCCGCCGCGACACCCGGCTCCGGATTATGGCCATCGGCGCGGAACCCCATTCCGAGGACACGCGCAAGCGCATCGAGGAGATGCTCGGCGTCAAGGCGTACAATTCATTCGGAATGTCCGAGATGTGCGGCCCCGGCGTCGCCTTCGAGTGCCCGGAGCAGAACGGAATGCACATCTGGGAGGACTACTACATCGTCGAGATCGTCGATCCCGACACCCTCGAACCCGTCCCTGACGGAGCGGTCGGCGAGCTTGTCCTCACCACACTCAAGCGCGAGGCGATGCCGCTGCTCCGCTACCGCACGCGCGACCTCACCCGCATCCTGCCGGGCGAGTGCCCCTGCGGGCGTCA
>CADBLM010000036.1 GCA_902795445.1 uncultured Bacteroidia bacterium | reverse complement strand
GAGTGGGAGAGGATGGATTCGAACCACCGAAGGCATAGCCAGCAGATTTACAGTCTGCCCCATTTGGCCACTCTGGTACTCTCCCAGTTTGAAAGAACTTCTTTTGAGCCGATGGAGGGAGTCGAACCCACGACCCCGAGATTACAAATCACGTGCTCTGGCCAGCGGAGCTACAACGGCGTCAGGCTCCCTACGCATAAAGCCGCAAAAGGGACTGCAAAGGTATGAATATTTTTTTATTCTGCAAAATCTTTTTCTCTTTTTATTCCGGGGCGGCCTTTTGCGGCATTTTTTCATTTTTTTTGCTAATTTTGTCAAGTTTATAACCGTATATGAAATGTATCGCATAAGACTAAGCCTTATTCTCTGCTACCTTTCAGCAGCTTTTCTTTCCTGTAACCGGGAACTGGAGGATGCCGGCGGCCAGCCGTCGCTCCGGGGTGGGTACACAGTTCTGGAACTATCTTTCGAGGATACCCGCACCAGCCTTGGTCCTGCGGATGCTTCCGGCGAGCGGAAAGTCCTGTGGTCGGACGGTGACCGCATCAATGTCAACGGAGCGGATTCCCGTGCCCTCTCCGGAGTGGAAGGAGCCGCCTCGGCCTCCTTTGTGTTCGACGCCGTTCTTTCCTATCCTTATAATATATTGTATCCCGCGTCCGCGTATGAAGAGGGAAACCTCCGGCTCTCCGCAGTCCAGGCTTACGTTCCCGGCTCCTTTGCTTCCGGCAGCGCTCCGGCGGCCGCTTATGTAACTTCGTCCTCGGAGTCCCATAAACTGAAAAATCTGGAGACGGTGCTCTGTCTTTCCCTGAAAAAAGGAAGCGCGGAAGCTTCTCTGAAAAGTCTGGAGTTCCGCGGAGGAGACGGCGAGCAGGTGAGCGGTCTTTTCGCCTTGGATTTTCAGACATCGTCGTTGAGCGGCATTTCCGAGGCGCAGCAGGACCGTGCCGTCACCTTGGATGTCGGGGAAGTGGCGCTCTCGTCCGAAGCGAAAGACTTCTATCTTGTCATTCCCGCCCGGAACTACGAAAAAGGTTTCGTCGTCACGGCGGAGACTACGGACGGGCAGAAGACGAAAATCGTCCGCCACAGCGGTATTGTTTTTCAGCAGGGCAAAGTTGTCCGGATGAAGGCTTTGGCGCTGGAGCCCGGTTCCGCCCTCTCGCTGACCGAAGACTATACGGAGAGCGAGTATTATTTCAGCGGCGGAAAAGGGACGGCGGATGAACCCTATCTGATTTCTTCCGCCCAGGACCTTGTCGAGATGGCCACGCTCATCAACGGGGGACAGGCCGGTTTCGGTACGGCCCATTATCTTCAGACCGCCCATATCGACCTGGAAGCGTACGATAATTTCACGCCGATCGGCATTTCCACTTCCGCCAATTTCAAGGGTACTTACGATGGAGGAGGCCACATCATTTCCTGTCTGACCCTCTCCAATGCCGAGGAACGCCCCTCCGCGCTGTTCGCCAATTGCGGGACCGGGACGGATATCCGCAACCTGACGCTCTACGATGTCCGCATCAATACCTCGTACGCTTTTGCGGCGGGCCTGGTCGGGCATCTGTACCGGGGCCGTGTGGACAACTGTCACGTATCGGGAAGCGTCACATCGACGGGGGCGTCGGACAATAAGTCCCAGACGGGCGGCGTCGTGGGCCGGGTCAATGCCTCCACGGTCAGCAACTGCTCCTTCAAGGGAACGGTAACGGCCACCTCCAATCATACCGGCGGCGTCGTCGCGTCCGTGGACGGCGTCAGCGTCGTCTCCGGCTGTACGTTCAAGGCCGGTTCTTCCGTCCAGTGCAATTACTATTGCGGCGGTATCGCGGCGAGCCTGAACGAGGCTTCCGCACGCATCGAGAACTGCGTCTGCGAGGGAAGCGTTTCTTCCAACAATTGGAACTGCGGCGGCATCGTCGCCATCGTTTACAGGGGGACGGTCTCATCCTGTATGCAGAGCAGTGTTTCTACCGTTACGTCTGCCAATTATAATGTGGGCGGCATCGTCGGTTCCGTCTTTACCAGCAATACGGCGAAAAACTATGCGGCCGTCATCGATAATTGCGCGGCGTACGGAACGGTTCGCGGACTATATCAGGTCGGCGGTATCTGCGGCCTCTGCAATGTGACGAATGCCGGGGAGTCGGGTGTCATTTCCAACTGCGCCTGCGTGAATGCGACCGTAGTCGCGACGGGATGCAACAATTTCAAGTACTCCCTTGTCGCGGGTATCTGCGGCTACACCCAGGGCAGCGGGACGATTTCCGTCCTCAATTCCTTCAGCCGTCCGGCGACGGTCAATACGACCGCTCCCTCCTCCATCCTGGGAACGGCCGCCATCCTCGGTTACAGCAATTCCGTCACACATACCCTTGACAACTGCTATTCCGGAGCGTCTCCGGCCCAGGTCCTCTTCGGCGGACAGCCGGTTACCTCTTCCTCGCTGGTTTATTACGGCAGCATCGTCGGCCGGGCCAGCGCGGCGACCGTCCTCAATCGCTGCTATTACAGCAATACGCTTCAGATGACCGCCGCATCCGGCAGTTCTCCGGCCACGAGCGGGTGTCAGGCCTATACGGCCGCCCAGATGACTGACGGTACGCTCCTGGCTCAACTCAACGCAGGACTCTCTTCTGTCAGCGGCGCCTCCGAGTGGGTGGCGGGTGCGGACGGCTATCCCTCGCTCAGCGGCCTTCCTGCGGACACGCATCCGGCCGTTGCCAGAAAGCGGGTCAGCATTATCGGCGATTCCATTTCTACCTACAAAGGCTGGATTCATACGGACAACGTGAACGGACATTATTGTTCCGCCCACTATCCGACCAAGGACATCACCTCCGTAGAACAGACCTGGTGGTACGGGCTCATCTACAATTATATGAAGAACGCGCAGTTCGAGATGAACATTTCCGGCGGCAACACGACCGTCGTCGAAAATACGACCGCGACGAATTATTCATCCCAGTACTGGTACAGCTGGGATTTCTGCACCCGTTTCATTTATTTCAAGGGGGTGGGCAATCCCGACATCGTCTTCATTCACGGCGGTACCAACGACCTGGGACATATCTCTTCCTATGGTGCGTCCGAAGAGTTGATTGCCGGCCAGGCGATGAATTCCTCCGCGGCTCCCGATGCGACGGCGCTCAACGCGCTGTTTGCGACGGCGGATGCCTGTACGACGGTTTCGCAGGCGGAGGCATTGGCCTTCAACACCTTCTGTGCCGCCTATATCAAACTTGTCAAGATGGTCCGGCTTCGTTATCCTTCCGCCAAGGTGGTCTGCATCATCGGCGACTGTGTCAGTGAAGGAATGCAGTCAGCCATCAAGTCCGTTGCGGACCATTACGGAGCCCGCTACGTCGATTTCCTCGCCATCAACGGTTTCCGCGGAACTTCTCCGCTGACCAAGTACGAAGGGAACGTTGTCCATCCCGACGCCAATGGTATGGATTTTATGGCAAGCACCATCTACCGGCAGCTCGGCAGCTGGCTGGAAGAATAATCAGCGGTTGAAAAGACTTCGGATTTTCGCCAGGATGCCGTCGGAATCGATACCGCATTCCTGGCGAAGTTCTTTCTGCGTACCCTGGGCGACAAAGCGGTCGGGGATGCCGAGACCGTCGATTTCAATCTCCGGCCGGGAGGAATCTTCCTGTCTGCTGCGGGCCGCCCATTCGCAGACGGCTCCGTAGAGTCCGCCCTTGAGGCAGCCGTCCTCGACCGTGAGGATACGCTTGCAGCCGGCCGTCGCCTGGCGCAGCAGTTCTTCGTCCAGCGGCTTGATGAAGCGGATGTCGATGACGCGGATGGCGAGGGCGGTTCCGCCCGTCGCGGAGGCGGCGTCCGTCAGCTGGCGTACCGCCGTCAGGGCGGCTTCCACGCAGGGGCCTTCGGCAACGATGTTCAGGACGGCCGGTCCTTCCGGTTCCAGCGCGACTCGGCCTTTTCCCTCCGGCAGGAAAGAAAATTCTTCTTCCCGCCAGGGGACTCCTATGCCGTTTCCCCGTGGATAACGGATGATATAGGGGCCGCCCGTATGCCGGGTGGCGGAGAACATCAGGTTTTTCAGTTCCGTCTCACTGGACGGCGCCGCGATGGTCACGTCCGGAATGCTCCGGTAGGCGGCGAGGTCGAAGGCTCCGTGATGGGTGGCGCCGTCCTCTCCGACCAGGCCTGCGCGGTCCAGGCAGAGGATGACGGGCAGCCGCTGCAAGGCGCAGTCGTGGATAATCTGGTCGTAGGCCCGCTGAGAGAAGGAAGAGTAGATGTTGCAGAACGGAATCAAGCCGCCGGCGCAGAGTCCGGCGCTGAAGGTGACGGCGTGTTCCTCCGCGATGCCGACGTCGTAGAAGCGTTCCGGCATTTCCTGGGCCAGCAGGTTCATTCCGCAGCCCGAAGCCATAGCCGGCGTCACCCCGACGATGCGCGGGTCTTTGCGCGCCAGTTCCAGCAGGACTTCTCCGAATACGTCCTGGTAGCGGTTCCCTTGCCTGACGGTGGTCGTACGCTTTCCGCTCGTGGCGTCGAAGAGGCCCGGGGCGTGCCAGGTTGTCTGGTCTTCTTCCGCCGGTGAATATCCCTTCCCTTTGATGGTGATGGCGTGAAGCAGTTTGGGGCCTTTGATGTTTTTGAGTTTCTCCAGAGTGGATACGACTTCTCCGATATCATTCCCGTCGATGGGCCCGAAATAGCGGAAGCCCATCGATTCGAAGAATCCGCCCCGGGGAGAACGGACGAAAAAACTCTTGGTCGTCCGGACGGTCTTCTGTATCAGTCGCCGAAGGCATCCGTCCCCCATCCAGTCCCAGACCTTGTCTTTGGCCCGGTTGTAGCGCCGGCTGGTCGTCAGCCGCAGCAGATAATCGTGCAGGGCTCCGATGCCTTTGTCGATGGAGATGTTGTTGTCGTTGAGGATGATGAGGATATCTTCCCCGCTGGTACCGGCATTGTTGAGTCCTTCATACGCCATTCCCCCGGTCAAGGCGCCGTCCCCGATAAGGGCGATGGCCTTTTCACCGCTACCCCTCATCCTTGCGGCGGAGGCATACCCCATCGCGGCGGAAATGGAGGTGGAGGCGTGTCCGGCCCCGAAAGCGTCGTAGGGACTTTCATCCATCCGGGTAAATCCGCAGATGCCGTCTTTCTTGCGATTTTGGCGGAAGGCTTCCCGGCGGCCGGTCAGGATTTTGTGGGCGTATGCCTGGTGGCTGACGTCGAAAACGACTTTGTCCCCGGGGGTATTATATATATAATGTATCCCCACGATGAGTTCGACGGCGCCCAGGCTGGCTCCGAGATGGCCGGGATTGGTGGAGCAGCACTCCACCATATAATCCCGGATTTCGGCGCACAGCTGCTTCAGCTCGGACTTTTTCAGCTGTTTGAGGTCTGCCGGCGATTGGATGTTGTCAAGCATCGGTCTTTTTGATGTTGGGAATCTGCAGGCCGTAGTGTTTCTTCTTGTCCAGCAGTTTCACGCCCAGGGCGATGCAGAAGGCGACGATGCCCAGCGAGGCAAAAAACAGCATCACGCTCGTATAGTTGTTGCCGGAACTGCTCTTGATGGCGGCAATAGCCTTCGGTACGAAAAGGAAGCCGATGTTCTGGATGTAGAACGTCAACGCCATCGTCGTGCCCAGCAGTTTGGCGGGCATAATCTTGGCAATCGAAGGCCACATCGCGGACGGCAGCATCGCAAATCCGACCCCCAGCAGAATCATCAGGATGACGGCCATCCAGGCCTGCGTGATGAAGGGGGCGGCAAAAAGCAGATGGACGCCCGTGATGATGACAGCGCCGAGAATCATCAGGTCGGCTCCGTGTCCTTTCT
>CADBLM010000035.1 GCA_902795445.1 uncultured Bacteroidia bacterium | reverse complement strand
TTCCTTTGTCATCATGGCTGTTCTTTTTGAGGCAAAGGTAGCAACTAACAGCCAGCCCTAAAAGACGTCATTTATCGGAGGCTTACATATTCACAAAAAAGTCAAGAAAAAGAAAAATTTTTCTTGTCTTTTTGACTTTTTACAAAATTATAGTATAGATTCGCCGTCCGGTCTCCCAATGGAGGTCGGACATTTTTATTTACTTAAAAAACATTATTATGAAAACAGCTAATCATTCAGAGCAATCACCTGCTCCAGCAAGAGGCGAAATCATCCTCTACCAAACTCCCGACGGCAACACCAGCATTGATGTCAAACTTGAGAACGAAACAGTGTGGCTGAGTTCCGAACAAATGGCCCTTCTATTTGACAGAGACAGAACGGTCATTCAGCGACATATTCGCAATGTATTTCAAGAGGGCGAACTTGACGAAAAAGTGGTATGTGCAAAATTTGCACATACCACTCCACACGGTGCTATAATGGGGAAATTACAGACCTCCATTATAGATTTTTACAACCTCGACGTCATCATTTCCGTGGGCTATCGAGTAAAATCCAAACGCGGTACCCAGTTCCGGATTTGGGCCAACTCCGTGCTAAAAGAGTACCTCGTCAAAGGCTACGCAGTAAAGCAAAATCTGGAACAACAGAAGTACGAGGAACTCAAGTCGTTGGTCGACCTTATGGGTACGACTATCAGCGTTTGGGCATAAACGCCACGCGAAAGGAACATTTCCGAGCCACCTACGAAAATGCGATGGCTGTCGTCCACAGTCTGAAAGAAAAATTCGGTGGAAGCGAACTGTTCGGTCTTGAAAAGGACCAGTCGTTCCATAGTTCTATAGGGCAAATTTACCAGACCTGGGACGGTGTCGACCTCTATCCGTCCGTGGAGGAAAAGGCGGCAATGTTGTTATATCTGGTTGTCAAGAACCATTCCTTCTCGGATGGCAACAAACGTATTGCCGCCACGCTGTTCCTTTGGTTTATGGAGAACAACCGCATTCTATACGCACCGGACGGGCACAAGCGAATTGCCGACAACGCACTGGTCGCGCTGACACTAATGATAGCCGAGAGTAAGATGGACGAGATGGAAATGATGGTCAAGGTCGTCGTCAATCTCATCAACGAAGAAAATTATTAACACGAACAGGCGAGAAAACTTTTCGTTCGTACGTGAAAGCGTTGTGCGAAAAAACTACAGCGATCGCATGAGGGCGACTACGCGGTCTCCGAGCGCGTTTTTTGCCACGATATGGTCTTTGATGCTGACAACGAAGGAATCCGACTCGAAAGCGGAGCCGCGCACCTGCTGGAAGTCCAAATCCCGCTGGACCTTGTCCCCGTCGGCACCGAAGGAAGTCATTGCGCTCAGGGAAAACTCCTTGCCGGCATCCTTGTAGAGCATTTGGTCAATCTCCAGCACGGAGGCACGCCATTGTTCGACCAGCCGGATGACCTCCTCAGGGGTAATCCGGGAGAGGTCCACGCCATAATACTGCTGGATCACATCCGCCGCCCAGGTCCACTCGTCATCGTAATACCGCGCGTGAATCGCGGCAAAACGCTCCCCCAGCACGCGTATGTCGGTCAGTTTACCATCCTCCACCTCATCCAGCAACGCATCCACCACTTTCTTGGAGGCCAGCATTCCCCCGATATCCACCCAATCGCCCAGACCGTCTTCGGAGGTCGGTCGCAGAGCGTCCCGCAGGGATGCTACATCGGACACATTGGATTTTTCTATCCGGGAAATCAAAGAATTCCCCAGGAACTTGTCGATGGCCATACCATAGAGTTTCAAGCCGTTGAGCAGGGAAGACTTCTTGATACTCCCGCTCTGATAGGCATAACTTTCGGACGTTTCCCCCGAAATATTCTGCAATTCGTGCAGGATACGGATGCCGGCCAGCATCTTCCGCACGGTATAGGGCGAAAGCAGGTTGCAGTTGACGCAATCCAGACGGTCCGGATCCCTGCGGGCGTCGCGCTGGGGCCATTTTCGGCCGTCGCGGATGGTGCCGACACTCTTGAGGTTGGCTCCGGGAACGACCATCGTCACCCCCTGCTGCTCAATCAGATAGGAGAACGGCAAATCGGAAGTGTCCTGATGTCCGACGTGGCGTCCCATCACCAGGGAAAAGGCGCCCACTTTGGCCGGCCAGAGGATATAGGAATCCGATGAAGTCTTGGCCCCCCTTTCCATAATGCCCTGGTGGATAGGGCCCAGTTTGTACATATGGTTGCTCTGGTTGGAACCGGAACCGGCATTCATAAAGGAAAACATACCGGCGATGAGCAGGGTCGATTTGTGGTGCGTCACCGTATAGGGCCCGGCAAAGATGGCGCAGGCCTCCCCGTTCTCCCCCTGGCAATTGGCGAAGAAAAGCGAATCGGACGCGGAATAATTGTGGCCAAGTTTGCAGGCCTGGCCGATGAAGCAGCGGGAAAAGGTCACGCCGTCTTCAACGCTGGAGCCGCTGGAAATGATGAAATCATCCCCGATAACCCCGACGCCGATATGGACGGGGGCTGCCTGGTTGCTGTTGACGGAACCGTTTTTCAAGCGGGAGCACCCCTCAATCTTACAATAGTCTCCGATACGGACATTCTTGATGTAACCGGCATCGGCGATGACGACGTGATTTCCGATGACCCCGACATCGCTGCGGACGCTGTCCGCATATTCATCCACCATCCGGCCGAGGGCGGCGGTCAAAGCGGGACGATGCCGGTAGAGCGCCATCACATAGGCCTGCTGGGAGGACAGGCGGTCATAGATGGGCACTTCACGTCCGCCCGTCTCATTCAGGACGGACACGCGGACGCCGTTGCCGAAGGAGGTGGGTCCGTCCACCAGAAGCACATCGACATTCTCGATGAAAGAGTCCTCGCCGATGACATAATTGGCGATGTAGTTGTTGACATTCTCGATACAGCAGTTGTCGCCCACCGTCACGTTGTGCAGGGTCGTATGATAGAGGCCGGAATGCTTTTTCATCCCGCCCGGCAAGGTAAAGCTCTTCTCAAACTGGCCCAGGCGGACCGTTCCGGAAAATCGGGTGGAACGGACATACTTGGCCTGGAATCCGTCCCGGACGAGGACGTTTTCCCAATCGGAGGACGAGCACGCCTGTGCCGTCAGTTGACGGATTTCTTCTTCCGTCAGATTTCTGTAAATCGGGTTCATATCAATCTTGGTTTTCTTGCGTCAGTTCTTGTAATATTTCCGAAACTTCGTCATAGGAATAGCCCCGGGACAATGCGAAACGCAGAAGTTTCCGCCTTCGATCGGGGTCGGAAGCCAGGGCTTTCATCCGGGTCTGAAGCAGACGGCGCAGGCGGTCGGAGGAACGCCCGGCATCGACGGTCTCCAGGGCCTGACGGATATCCTCCTCGGAAATGCCCTTTGCGGCCAGCGCATAACGGATGCGGGACAGCCCCCAGCCGGTCAGCGAAGCCTTGTCCCGGGCGAAGGCGCCGGCATAACGGGCATCGTCCAGATACCTGTCTTTTTTCAAGGCCCGAATGAGCGCGTCGGCCTCTTCCGGGGTACAGGGTGTTTTCCCGGCCGTCAGTTTGCGGCGGATATCCTGCGAGCAGTATTCCCGGCGGGAACAGAGGGCCTGCATTCGGGAAAGCATCCGAGGATTCATCAGAGCCGGGATTTATGTTCGCCCGCCAGCAAGCCGCAGGCGGCAAAGATATCTTCTCCCCGCGAAGCGCGGATGGTGGTCGTGACACCGGCGGCCGTCAGCCGGTCCTTGAAATGCTCCATCACGACATCCGGAGAGGTATAATACGGGAAATCGGGAATCCGGTGGAAGCGGATGAGATTCACGCGGCACTCCAGCCCCCGGAGCAATCGCGCAAGGGCGTCGGCGTGACGCTTGTCGTCGTTCCACCCGGCAAACATCGTGTATTCGAAACTCACCCTCCGCTGTCCGCTGAAATCATACTGCTTCAGCAGGGAAACGACTTCGCGGATATCCCAAGCCTTCTGAACCGGCATCAGTTCCAGCCGTTCTTCGGGAAAAGGATTGTGAAGACTGATGGCCAGATGGCATTTCTGTTCATCCAGAAAGCGCTTGAGTACAGGCAGGACGCCGATGGTAGATACGGTAATGCGCTTGGGACTCCAGCCGAGCCCCCAGTCCGCCGTCAGCACGTCCAGGACGGATGCCAGCGTTTCGTAATTGTCCAGCGGCTCGCCCATCCCCATAAACACGGCGTTGGTCAGGCGCTCCGCCTCGTCGATGGCAAAAAACTGGGACAGGATATCTGCGGCCGGGAGATTGCCGTGCCAGCCGCCGCGGCCGGTCATACAAAACTTGCAGCCCATCCGGCAGCCGGCCTGGCTGCTCACGCAGAGTGTAGCCCGGTCTCCGTCCGGAATCATCACGGCCTCGACAATCTCTCCCCCGCCGACCGGGAACAGGTATTTTTTGGTTCCGTCGGAAGAGGTGAAACAGTCGGACCAGGGCTTGAGCCCCACTTCATAGTTTTCCGCAAGAGAGGCCCTCGCAGCCTTGGACAGATTGGTCATCCCGTCTATGCTGCGGACTTTCTTGGCATACAGCCACGAGGCAATCTGGGATGCCGTAAAAGCAGGGAGTCCCGCCCGCGAGACAATTTCTTTCAATTGCCCCGGCGAAAGCCCCAGTAATGCTTTTTTGTCGGTCAAGGTATTATTGATTCGTCTGAAAATCTTCAATCAGGGAAGCCAGCACATCCGCATCAAAATAATTGATGCGCATCGCCTTCTTGACTTCCGCCAGGGTTTGGGCCGCCACGGCGCGAGCCTCCTCGCTGCCCTTGCGGAGCACCTCGTAAACATAAGGGATGTTCTTTTCCAGTTCCGCCCGGCGCCGACGAATCGGTTCCAGGGTCGAATCCAGCACGCGGAAGAGGAAATTCTTGACCATCACGTCCCCGAGACCGCCGGCACGGTACTGTGCCTTGACTTCGTCGAGGGTATGGAAATCGAAAGAAACTTTCTTGCCGTGGAAGCAGTCCCCGAACAGCTCGAAGTGCTCCGGCCTGCAGAAAGCGTCCAGATAGGTAAAGACCGTATTGCCCTCCACCTTTCCGGGATCGCTGACCTGCAGGTGGTTGGGGTCGGTAAACATTCCCATCACCTTCCTGAGGACCTCTTCGGAAGGGTCGGACAGATAGATGCAGTTGCCCAGGGACTTGCTCATCTTGGCCTTCCCGTCGGTTCCGGGAAGACGCAGGCAGGCGGCATTGCCGGGCAGGAGGATTTCGGGCTCCACGAGCACAGGTTCGTACGTCGCGTTGAACTTGCGTACGATTTCACGGGTCTGCTCGATCATCGGTTCCTGATCCTCGCCCACCGGCACGGTCGTCGCCTTGAAAGCGGTGATGTCGGCCGCCTGGCTGATGGGATAGGTGAAGAAACCGGTCGGAATGCCCTTGCGGTTCTGGTTTTCCTCCCCCTCGCTGTCGCTGAATCCGCGCATCAGGATTTCCTGTTTGACCGTCGGATTGCGCTGCAGGCGCTGGACGGTGACGAGGTTCATATAATAGAACGTCAGCTCGGTGAGCTCCGCCACCTGGCTCTGGATGAGGATG
>CADBLM010000034.1 GCA_902795445.1 uncultured Bacteroidia bacterium | reverse complement strand
TTCTTCTTCCAGTGGAGCTACGGCAACCATATCCTCAACGCCAACCGCCTGGTCTTCGAGAATCCGCGCCGCACCAACCTCAACCAGTTCATCTCCGTCGAGAACCGCTATTCGGCGACCAATACGACCTCCGACATCCCCGTCGCCTACGCCGAGGCCATCGACAATTTCTCCTCCCGGGTGATCGAAGACGGCTCCTACCTGCGCCTGAAGACCTGCTCGCTGGGCTACAACGTCCCGACGAAATGGCTCTCCAGACTCCGCATCCGCGACGCCCGTATCTACGTCTCCGGAGAGAACCTCTGGACTTTGACGAACTACTCGGGCAACGATCCCGAGGTCTCCACCCGTCCGACCGTCCTCACGCCTGGCTTCGACTGGTCACCCTATCCCAGGGCCCGGAGTTTTACGGCCGGTATCAATCTCAAATTCTAAACAGGCAGGATCATGAAAAAGATATTCGGCATACTATCCTTTGGCTTCCTGCTCCTGGCGGCCTCTTGCAGCGAATTCCTGGATCAGGAACCCACTGTCATCACCAGCACCAACTTTTACCAGAGTGACAAGGACGTCCAGTACGGCTTGAACGCCATCTATGGCGCGATGAGCGGCGATGCCTTCTATGGTCGCATTTACGGTCTGTATATGGTGATGACCGACGACCTGCTGTGGTGTCGGGCGGAGTCCGACTCCAACAAGGAGTGCTGGTTCAACCACGACGCCACGACCAATAACATCTATCTTGCATGGACGCGCATCTACGCGGGCGTTAAGAACGCCAACGAATTCATCGCCGCCATCGCGCCCCGCGCCGAAGAGCTCGACTCGACCGGAGAGTTCATTGCCCAGGCGAAATTTCTGCGGGCCTATTACCACTTCATCCTTGCCCAAACCTGGGGCGACGTGCCCCTGCACAAGGATCCGGTGGTCACCTACGAAGGGGCATCCTGCCCTGCGACGCCGCAATACGAGGTGATGAAATGGTGCGTGGACGAGATCGAGGCCGCTCTTCCCCTGTTGAGCGAAAGCCTGGACGGAGCGCCCTCCAAGGTGGTTGCCAATACCGCCCGCGCCATCCTCGCCCGCTTCTACCTCTTCATGGCCGGCGATACCGTCGACTGCCCGGATAATGTCAAGCACGAGTATATCGGCAAGGCCCGTGACCTTTGCAAGACCGTCATCGACAGCCGCAAGCACCGGCTGAACCCCGATGTCGTGGATATCTATAAGCGTCTGGTCTGTGACGAATACGATACCGACTACTACGAGTCGATGTGGGAAGTCGAGTTCAAAGGCGACCAGATTTCGGCAAGCGACTGGTCCAACGGCCAGTGGGGCAACCTCATCGGCATCCTGGCGATCGAGAACAACAATTCCGACTTCTCGAACTGGGTGGTCAATTACGCCAACGCCTGGTATCTGGGTTCCATCAAACTCTGGGACCTGTATATGAATGACGACCGCACCTCCGACGAATACAACCTGGACCGTCAGACCGATGAGCGCCAGATCTGGAACATGCCGCCCTATCATTATGGTGGGCAATACTCGGCCAACGCTGTCCAGCTCTATCCGTTCGACGGGGATCCTTCCGATATCCATCTCATCATATCCGGCAAGGAAAAATGCCCTTACGGTGGTTCCGTGCCCAACAGTTCCCTGTCCGATTTTACCTACCACGCCGGCAACCGCTATCTCTGCAAGTATCGCCGTTATGTGGAATGGGAGGGACAGAAGACCTTCAAGAGCACCCGCACCTGCGTCAACATGCCCCTGCTGCGCTACCCGGACGTCCTCCTGATGTTCGCCGAGGCGGACAACGAGTACAACGGCACGCCCAGCCAGGAGGCATACGATTGCGTGAAACTGATCCGTGACCGCGCGAAGGTCAAGACACGCGATTTCGCGGAGTATGACCAGGCCGCATTCCGTCAGCTGGTCCGCAACGAGCGGGCCCGCGAACTGGTGGGCGAGGCCGGCATCCGCCGCTTCGACCTGATTCGCTGGGGTAACTTCGCCGGCGTGATGCGGACGACCTACAACGCTTATTTCACCGATGTCCGCTGCGCCGGCGTGACGACCGCATCCACCTACGCGGCCCACATTCCCGCCAATGTCAAGGAGCGGCACATCCTCTTCCCCATCCCCAACATTGAACTGGGTGTCAACACCGAATTAAAACAGAACAAGCTATGGTAAAGGCGTTTTTCCCGGCCGTTGCGGCCTTTTGCGCCGCCGTGCTTCTCCTGGCCGGCTGCGACCAGAGTGACATCAGCGCGCCCGTCGTGTTCGACGCGGCCCTGGACCCGTCCAACGTGTACGAGGTGGGCAGCCCCATACGTTTCAATTTCACGGGCAATGCTGAGAACATCACCTTCTTCAGCGGGGAAGTCGGTCACCAGTTCCGCTTCAAGGACCGTTATGAAGTACCGGTCGAGGATGTCATTTCCGCCCGTCTGGTCATGAATGTCCTGGTGCAGTACAGCTATATCGGCGCTCCCGGTGCGGCCCTGTCCCTGTACAAGTCCAATACATACGACGGTGTCGTCACCGGTACCGATTTTCAGTCGGATTCTCTCTATACCCGGAAAATCCTTGCGGAAGGCCTGAAGGACTGGAAACTGATCGATACCATCCCGAATGCCCAGTTCAATGATTCTCCCAGCCGCCAGATGTATTGGGCGGAAAAGGAATTCGTCATCGAGCCGGAGGAGGTGACCAACCTGAGTTTCTTCATCTGGTTCCATCCCATATCCAGAAACCTTACCCTCCGGAAGAAAATCTTCATGGCGGGAGACATCTATGTTGAGATGAAAGACACGCCGACCCAGAAGTACAATTTCAGGACCCTGGATTGGAAACATTTCTTCATGGCCGTCAACCCCAGGGTCATCGATCCGTATGCGGTGACGACGTGGAGTGTCTATACCGGAGGTTTCCTCTATGATTTCGCGCAGAAATCTGAAATCGTCTTCCAGGGTGGTTGCTTTGCCGGCAACACGGGTGACGTCTATGAGTGTGAAATCGCCGCCTTCACCTCTCCCGTATCCCTCAACGGTGTCAATCCCGATACGGGTTTCAACATCAAGAACCTGATGGAGCACAAAACGAATTACACGTATATCTACAACCAGCCGGGCACCTACACCGTGACCTTCGAGGCGACCAATGCCAGCCACCTCGGGATGACCCGGACCAGCAAGTCCCTGGAATTCACGATCAAAGACAAAGACTGAAAACACCATATATGGATAATCACTATCAACTATCAAATCAAGGCCTATGATTACAAAAACGGCAAGGGTGCCCTATGAGGCCCCCGATCTTTTGATCGAAGAGATGGAGACCGATTCCATCCTCTGTGCGTCCTGGACGGACGGAAACATCCCCGATGGGGATTTCAGTGATTTTGGAACGCTTTAAAGGAAGAGAGCCATGAAAAAGATTTTTGCATTCTTCGCGATCGCTGCTCTCTGTCTGACCGGCGTTTCCTGCGTAAAAGAACTTGATGAAGGTGCGG
The DNA here is from genome assembly GCA_902795445.1 of uncultured Bacteroidia bacterium. GTDB lineage: Bacteria > Bacteroidota > Bacteroidia > Bacteroidales > UBA932 > Cryptobacteroides. Next base: position 2,587 of record CADBLM010000034.1, on the reverse strand, counting down.
TCGTTCTCCCCGAGAACGGAGCGCGCGTTTCCTTGACCGTCTCTGACGAGGCGTGGGTATCCACCCGTTCGGCCTACACGCCCGGCGAGGGTGTCAAAATGACCAAAGACGAGAAGATCGCCCTGTTCTATGACAACGGCTCCCTGCTCGTTGGTAACAATTCCTTCGGCATCGTCGCTTCTCCCCAGGGTGGTGGCAGCTATAGCTTCACGGCCCCGGAGGAGGGTCTGGACAAGACCTGGTATGCCATCGTGCCCTACAGCTATTGGATGTCACGGGCGAAGATTAACACCAACCAACGGATGATGATCACCTTCCCTAGTATCCAGTTCCCGGGCCAGAACACCTTCGACCCGCAGACGGATGTCCTGGTGGCCAAGCCGTTCACCATCGACGCCGCCGGTGCAAAGACCGCGACGATTGATGCCTTCAAGCGCCTCACGGCACCCTTCAAGCTTGAAATCACCGGTCTGGATGCCGGCGAGAAGATCTATGCCGCGACCTTTGCCGTGAGCAAGAAGGCGTCGTCAGCGTTCGGCAACCTGCTGGCCGGCGTCGCCTTCTACAACATCGGCGCGGAGCCGGACAACTTCACCTACGATGCGATCCAGATGGCCTACACGCGGTCGAATGACCTGAGCGCCGTCTATAAGGAGGGTCTCGTTGAGGAGGGTGGCTGCTGGCCGGTCTGGTTCAGCGTTCTGCCAGGTACCCTTCCGGCGAACAGCAAGGTGACCGTCACCGTGTTCACGGCCAACGCCTGCTACACGCGCTCTGCCACCATCAATGAGTGCGCCTTCGAGGCGGACAAGCTCCACAAACTGACCTTCAACATCAAGGGAGACGGTTATACGAGCGTTCCTGCCATCAGCCAGGACTTCTTCAACAACGGAATGCCTGATGCGGCGGCGATCACCACAGCTGCGACCGAGAAGACGGTCTCCCTGACGGCTACGGACGGCGTGGCGCGCGACTGGGAGATGAAGGCATACAACTGGACGGCCGCCAAGATGGACGGCGGAAGTACGCTTCCGAACGCTCTGGGCTTCCCCGAGAGCCAGGGAGCTTCGATCAAGATCCCGGCCGTGGCGGAAGGCAATCCTATCACGAAAGTACGTCTGTACCTCGCTCCCATTTCGTACGCGGAGACCCGTGATTTCCCGTTCGAGGTGTACAATGGGGAGGATATCGTCGCGTCATACGACAACTGCGCCATGCTGGACTACAATCCCTCCAAGGGTTATACCGCCGGCGGTATCATCGACATCCCTTGTCCGGAAGCGGTGACGAGCGGCGACATGACGGGACTGACAATCAAGTTCGGCGAATGTGCCAAGCACGTCCACGCCCTGGTGTCCCGCATCGTCCTGTTCACGGGCAATACGCAGCCCTTGCCGGTGGAAGGCGACTATTACCAGGATTTCATGGACGGTAAGGACATCGTCATCGGCAACCAGACCTACAACATCAAGGACGACGACATCGTATACGGCCTGATTGAGGATGGTGATTACAAGGCGTTCAAGGATACCGTGCGGAAATGTGATATCCTGTTCATTGACAATTCCGTCACGATTACCGGTGACAACGCGGCCGGTATCGTGCTGACCCGTGTCCGTCCTACTGCCATCGTCGGTCGCTACAAGATCGGAAAGGGCCAGCCCTTCATCGACATGAGAGGCAAGTTCTGGCAGATTAAGGGAGGTGGAATGTCTCTGTTGAACATAAGGATGTCCAGCACCGATAGCAGTCACGGCTTGTTCTATGACGCCGGTTCGACGGTGAACAACTGCCTGAACATCATCGACTGTACCATCGATTCCCCGCATTTCCTCTATTATGACCAGGCCCAGGAAGCCGCGGCCGTGACCAGCTATATCATCGACAATTCGATCATCGCCCATTCGTATATCAGCGACCGTGCCTGCTACTTCATCGAGAATGCGGCAAAGACCCCTGAACTGTGTCCGATGTACAAGAAGTTCTCCGTTACGAATACGGTTTTCTACAATCGGATGTCCGGCACCAAGGCGGTCACTTTCCGCTGCTTCGTGTTCTCCAACCTGAGCGCCGCTTATCCTTCGGCTTTCGGAAACCATGAGAATCTCGAATTTACCTTCAAGAACAACTCGATGTACGGTTTCGCTCCCCGGGCCATTCTCAACACCAGTAATGCCAAGTCTGTGGTGATTGACGACAATGTCCTGTTTGGGACGTATACCGGAGGAACGGACTCGGGCATTTATCCGGTTAAGATTTTTGCTCTTGCCGGTAATTCTGCGAGTAATGTTGCGCCGGCTCCCGACTGGGTTTATCCGAATGCGTCCAATTCTTCCATCAGTGGCAATACCTTCCATTTCACCCCCTTCACGACCAATACGCATTGGGGCGCACAATGGGGCGGAGAGGACTCCTGGTATAAGATTGCCGACAACAACGTCAAGGAAGATGCGACCGAGAATACCGTCTTCGGGACCTGCGACGTGGATAAGCTTTACTTCCCGGTCAACACCGCCGTTGTGACCAACGGTGCCGGTGCCACCTACGCGACCAAGCTCTGGCAGACCTGGTAGCCCATGAGAAGAGT
>CADBLM010000033.1 GCA_902795445.1 uncultured Bacteroidia bacterium | reverse complement strand
GATCTTCTTGTTGAAAGCGACTTCCAGTGCGAACTTGCTGAGCCGTGCCTCGATGTAGCGGGAGGCGGCGGCCGCATCGCCCGTAAGGATATTGCCCCAGTTTCCCTGGGTGTCGATCAGATACTCTTTCTGGCCCAGGCTTACGAGTGCGTCCTTGATCGAGGCGTCGCCGTGCGGGTGGTATTTCATCGTATCGCCCACGATACCGGCGACCTTGTGGTAGTGGCCGTCTTCCACCTTCTGCATCGCGTGCAGGATGCGGCGTTGCACGGGTTTCAGGCCGTCTTCGATGTGCGGGACGGCCCGGTCCAGGATCACGTAGGAGGCATAGTCGAGGAACCATTCGCGGTACATACCCGAAAGCTTGTATTTGTTCTCGCCCTCGGCCACGAGCCGGTCGTATTTGCCGAAGCCCTCCTCATCGGAGGCGTCTTCGTCCACGATCAGGTCTTCCTCCTCTTCGGGAATCTCTTCTTCCAGTTCTTCCAATTCTTCGTTCTCGTCTTCTTCCTTCATATCAGCGTCAATCTTGTATGTATCCGAATTGCCGGAGTTTTCTCTTGTCTGCGCGCCAGTCGGGTTCGACCTTGACGAAAACCTGCAGGAACACTTTCTTCTGGAAGAAGTTCTCCATCTCCAGGCGCGCCTGCGTGGCCACCCGCTTCAGGGCGCTCCCGCCGCGTCCGATGACGATGCCTTTCTGGGAATCGCGCATCACGTTGATTACGGCACCGATGTCGTATCGTTCCTCCCCCTCCTTGAACCGCTCGATGACGACTTCGGTGCAATAGGGAATTTCCTTGTCGTAGTTCTCGAGGATTTTCTCCCGGATGATTTCCGAGGCGAAAAAACGCAGGCTCTTGTCGGTGAATTGCTCTTTGTCATACCAGGGCGGACTGACGGGGAGCTTGGCGATGATCGTTTCGAGAATGCCTTCGAGATTGAATTTCTCCTTGGCGGAGACGGGGAAAATTTCGGCGCGCGGAACCAGGGCCTGCCATTCTTCGATGAGCCGCTGCACGGTGGGCTGGTCGCTCAGGTCGATCTTGTTGAGGATGATGAGCACCGGACATTCCAGCTTCTGCAGTTTCCCGATGTATTCCGCGTTCTTGTCTTTCTTCTCCACCACGTCGGTCACGTAGAGGATGATGTCGGCATCGCCGATGGCCACGTCCACGAAGTCGAGCATACTTTGCTGGAGCGCGTAGCTGGGCTTGAGAATACCCGGCGTGTCGGAGAAGACGATCTGCCATTCGTCGGCGTTGAGGATGCCCATAATGCGATGGCGCGTCGTCTGGGCCTTTGCCGTGACGATGGAAAGATTTTCGCCGAGGAGGGCGTTCATCAGCGTGGATTTTCCCACGTTGGGGTTGCCGATGATGTTGACGAAACCCGATCGGTGCTGTTTCGGAACCGGTTTCTTCTCTTCCATTATGAAAAAGCCCCCATTTTCAGCAGGTTGATCTCCCGCTCGTCGAGGAAACGCCAGGCGCCGCGGCGCAGGTTCTTCTTGGTCAGGCCTGCAAAATACACGCGGTCGAGTTTCTTGACCCGGTAGCCCAGCGATTCGAAAATGCGCCGGACAATGCGGTTGCGGCCCGAATGAATCTCAATGCCCACCTGGGTCTTGTCATAGACCACGTAGGACAGGGCGTCGGCGGAAATCGGTCCGTCGGCGAGCTCGATGCCGTTGAGGATCTTGTCGAAGTGTTCCTTTGCCAGGTTCTTGTCGAGCGTGACGTGGTAAATTTTGCGCACACCGTGGGAAGGGTGGGTGAGTTTTTCGGTCAGGTCCCCATCGTTGGTGAAGAGCAGCACGCCCGTGGTGGATTTGTCGAGGCGGCCTACCGGGAATACGCGTTCCGGACAGAGGCTCCGGGAGATGAGTTCCATCACCGTACGCTCGGCGTGGGGGTCGCTCATCGTCGTGACGAAGTCCTTGGGCTTGTTCATTACGAGGTAAACCTTCTTTTCGCCCCGGATGCGCTGGCCGTTGAAACGAACATCGTCCCGGACCGGATCAATTTTGACGCCCAATTCGGTGACCTTGACCCCGTTGACCGTCACCAGCCCGGTCTGGATATAGGTATCGGCCTCCCTGCGGGAGCAGATGCCGGAGTTGGCGATGAACTTATTGAGGCGCACCGGGCCGGAGGGTTCAGCCGGGACCGGGCTCGACGCTTTTTTCCGGTAGCGCGG
>CADBLM010000032.1 GCA_902795445.1 uncultured Bacteroidia bacterium | reverse complement strand
GGAGACATCCTCTACCCCGCCCTGCGGCGGCGTCTGGAGGAAACGGGCGAACTTCCCGGCACCTTCCGCGGACTGGAAGGAGAATGGGACCGCATCACCCGCGTGGAATACGTGGACCAGTCCCCCTTCGGCAAGAGCAGCCGTTCCAATGCGGTGACCGCCCTGAAAATCTACGACGACATCCGCAAACTGCTGTCCCAGCAGCCTTTCGCCAAAATCAACGGCTTCGGCCCCTCGCATTTCTCCTTCAACCAGGAAGGCGGGCGCTGCCCGGAGTGCCAGGGGGACGGCTTTGTCAAAATCAGTATGCAGTTTATGTCCGACGTGACGATGGTCTGTGAAAGCTGCGGCGGCAAACGCTTCAAACCGGACATCCTGGAAGTGCGGTACCGGGGAAAGAACGTGGACGACATCCTCAATCTGAGCGTCGAAGAAGCCATCGCTTTTTTCGGAGAAGATACGGACGAGACGGCCCGCCGCATCGCCCGACGGCTTCAGCCGCTGGTGGATGTCGGCCTTTCCTACATCAAACTGGGACAGCAGAGCAGCACCTTCAGCGGAGGTGAAAGCCAGCGCCTGAAACTGGCTTATTTCCTGTCGATTACAACGGACGAAACGACAAAAAAACAGCGAATTCTCTTCATCTTCGACGAACCGACGACCGGTCTCCACTTCTACGATATCGACAAACTCCTGATGAGTTTCGACCGCCTGCTCGACAAAGGGCACAGCATCGTCGTCGTGGAACACAATCCCATCGTCATCAAGGAATCGGATTACATCATAGACCTGGGACCGGACGCGGGAGACAAAGGCGGAGAACTGGTTTTCGAGGGAAGGGTGGAAGACCTGATGGCCGGCGGGAAGGGATTCACGGCGGAATTCCTGCGGAAAGGCCTACGAAAAACAAGGTAAAAATGAACGATAAACAGTTATACATCATCGACGGGCACGCCCTCATTTTCAAAATGTATTATGCCCTGCTCGGACGGCCGATGCTCAACAGCAAAGGGGTGGACACCTCCATTTTGTTCGGCTTTACCAAATACCTCTTCGAGCTGCTGACCAAACGGGCTCCCAGCCATCTGGCCGTGTGCTTCGACCCGGCCGGCGGGACCTTCCGCAACGAACTCTATCCGGCCTACAAAGCCAACCGCGGCGAAACGCCCCAACTGGTCATCGACGCGCTCGAACCCCTGTGCCAAATCTGTGACGCCCTGCGGATTCCCGTCGTGATGCAAAAGGGTTACGAAGCCGACGACGTGGCCGGAACCATCGCCAAAGCGGCCGAAAAGGAAGGGTTCACCGTCTATCTGGTGACGCCCGACAAGGATTACGGCCAGCTCATCAGCCCGAACATCTACCAATACAAACCGGGCAAGAAAGGCGGCGACGATGAGATTCTGGGCGTAAAGGAAGTCTGCGGAAAATACGGCATCGACACCCCCTTGCAGGTCATCGAGGTGCTGACCCTGTGCGGAGATGCGTCCGACAACGTTCCCGGCGTGAAGGGCGTGGGAGAAGTCGGGGCCGCCAAACTGCTGAAAGCCTATGGTACGGTGGAAAACATCTACGCCCACCTGTCGGAATTGACGCCCCGCCAGCAGGCGATGTTCGAGGAGGCGCGGGACCATATCGCCCTCAGCCACGAACTCGTCACCATCAAGACGGACGTGCCCGTATCCTTCTCTTTGGATGAAATGGCCGTCACGGACCAGTACAAACCGGAAGCGGCCGACCTTTTCAATCTCTACGAGTTCTTCTCGCTCAAAAAGCACATCGCCCACGTACAAGGCGGACAGACCGGCGGGGACCTGGAGAGCGACACACTGAGCCGCGTCATCCTGTCTCCTTCGGAGTGTGGCCGGAAAGCGGCGGAAGCCGGCCTGATGTCCGTCGTCACGGACGGAAACGGACATTTCGCCAGCGCCGCCCGGACGAAGGACGGAACCTTCTGCGCCCACGGAGCGGCGGAGGATTTCGCCGCCTTCATCGCAGACGGCCGCATCGCCTTGTGCGGACTGGACCTCAAATCGCTCTGGCGGAAGGGCCTGAACCCGACCGGCCGGCTTTTCGACGTGGAACTGATGCATTACCTCATCAATCCGGAACGCAGCCACAAACTGGAAATGCTGGCGCTGGAATATCTGCACATCGACTTGCAGGACCGCCCCCAGGTACAGACCGGCGACCTGTTCGCCCTCACGGAAGAAGACGAAAACGTAGCGGAGCGGCTGGAAGAAGAAGCCGTCATCATCCTGCATCTGAAAGACAAGTTGCTGAGCGTGCTCCGTCAGAAAGGCATCGAAAGCCTCTACACCGATATAGAAGAACCCCTTATCCCCGTCCTGACGGATATGGAAAGGACGGGTGTCAAGGTGGACCTGGATTCCTTGAAGGAATTTGCGGACGGCCTGCGAAAGGAGGCCGTGGAACTGGAACAGGAAATCCGGGAACTGACCGGAGAACCCGATCTCAACTGCGCTTCTCCCAAACAGGTGGCCTACGTCCTCTATGAGAAACTGAAAATCAACCCCAAGGCCAAAGCCAGCGGACGCAACGGTTACCCGACGGACGAAGACACCCTGCTGACGCTGGCCGACCGGCATCCGTCCATCTCCAAAATCCTGGAATTCCGCTCCGTCAAAAAACTGCTGTCGTCCTACATCGAACCTTTCCCCAGTTATGTCTCTCCTTTAACCGGGCTTATACATACAACTTTCAATCAAGCACTTACCGCTACGGGGCGACTATCCTCATCGAAACCCAACCTGCAAAATATCCCCATCCGCACGGAACGGGGCCAGAACATCCGGAAGGCCTTCATTTCCTCCCGTCCGGACGGACTGATCGTCTCGGCCGACTACTCGCAGATTGAACTGCGGATTATGGCGCATCTATGCGGAGACGAGCATCTGCGCGCCGCCTTTGTCGCCGGAGAGGATGTACACAAGGCGACGGCCGCCAAGATTTTCGGTGTCCCCCTCGACGAGGTCACGCCCCTGCAGCGCCGCAAAGCCAAGACGGCCAATTTCGGCATTATGTACGGCATTTCCGGCTTCGGTCTGGCGCAACGGCTCAACATCCCCCGCAACGAGGCCGCGCAACTCATCAATGACTACTTCGCCAACTTCCCCTCCATCGCGGAATATATGGAGAAGGCGAAAAGGGACGCGGCAGCCAGGGGCTATGTGGAAACCATCTTCGGCCGCCGCCGCTACCTCCCCGACCTTGCTTCAAAGAATGCGTCGGTACGCGGTATGGCTGAAAGGAACGCCATCAACGCGCCCATACAAGGCTCCGCCGCCGACATCATCAAACTGGCGATGATCCGCGTGGCGGAGATGCTCAAGGCCGAAGGATTCAAGAGCAAAATGATCCTCCAGATTCACGATGAACTCGTTTTCGACGCCTGGAAAGAAGAAGTCCCTGCGCTTAAATCCAAGGTAAAGGAAGCGATGGAAAACATTGTCACCCTGACCGTCCCCCTCACCGTGGAATGCAACGAAGGCAAGAACTGGTTCGAAGCCCATTGAACGATGAAAAAGGAAAAAAACAAGTCCGAGGGTATGCAGGAAATCACGCTCAATGAATTCCTGCGCCTGTACAACAACATCTATCAGGGATGTCTGATGTATATCGCCCGCAATTTCCCCCAGTTCGACGACGAGGAGACGCGGGATATTTGCTCCGATACGATGACCAAGGCGTTTTCCCGTTTCCACACCTACGACGCTTCGAAAGGAGCGTTTACCACCTGGCTATACACCATTGCCTGCAACACGGCCATCGACCACGCCAACGACAGCAAGAAAAAGCCCAGCGCTACGGTCCAGCTGCCCGGCGGTGCGGGAGAAGATGAGGATGATTTCGAAGTGGACATCGAGGACGAGGACAGCAAGAATCCGATGGATATGATTCTTGAAAAAGAGATGGAGGAAAAGAAGACCCGCAACATCTCCCGTCTCAGTCAACAGGAGCAGCTCATCCTCTCTATGCGGGAGGAAGGAAGGCCTTTCAAGGAAATCGCCGAACGTCTCGGCATTCCTGCCACCACCGCCCGTACCCAGTGCCGCCGGGCGACGCTGAAACTGAAAAAAATGATGGATGTTTCCGACGATTTAGCCTGAAAAATGAACTACGACCTATTTACAGAGATTATAACAAAAAAGTTTCCCTCTTTAACAAACAAGAAATTACAACAATTCAAGGAGGCAGAAACTTGCTATGCGGAGTGGAACGGTAAAATCAATGTCATCTCGCGCAAAGACATCGCTTTCTTCTACTCGCACCACCTTCTGCACAGCCTTTCCGTCGCCGCATACGCCGGAGACAGACTTGCAGGAAAGCAAATCCTGGACATCGGGACGGGCGGAGGATTTCCCGGGATTCCCCTTGCCATATTCTATCCCGACAGCCAGTTTACCCTCTGCGATTCCGTCGGGAAAAAGACCCTGGTCGCCCGGGCAGTCGCCGAGTCGCTGGGACTGGACAATGTGACGGTCGTCAATGCGCGGGCAGAAAGCCTGCCGCAAAAATTCGACTATGCCGTTTCCCGCGCCGTCGCCCCGGCCGAGACCCTGCTCGGATGGGTCCGCGGAAAATACAGCGGGAGCCTTCTCTGCCTCAAGGGCGGAGACATCAATCCGGAAATCGCCGCAGCCGCCGGTCGCTGGCGCATTCCCCAAGGCGGCATCCGCAGCTGGCATATCAACTCCTGGTTCCAGGCCTCCGACTTCGGTGAAGCCGACGAACAGGAACGGACGTGGTTCAAAGAAAAATACATCCTGGAATTTCCGAAAATATAAAAGCATAGATACGATGAAAAAACAACTGATTTTTACCCTCTCCGTGCTCGCAGCACTGACAGCCGGCCAGCTTGAAAGCAGTGCCTGCTCCAATGTCATTGTCACCAAAGGCGCGAGCGCGGACGGATCGTGTATGGTTTCCTACGCTGCGGATTCGCATCAACTCTACGGTGAACTGTATTTCCATCCCGCCGGGAAATTCAAGGCGGGCAGCCGCCTCGCCATCACCGAATGGGACACCTACAAGCCCCTGGGCAGCATCCATCAGATCGCCCGTACCTATCAGACGACGGGCAATATGAACGAAAAGCAGCTCATCATCGGCGAGACGACCTGGGGCGGACGCGAAGAACAAGCGGACACAAACGGCATTATGGACTATGGTTCATTGATTTATGTAACGCTGCAAAGGGCGGCGACGGCCCGGGCCGCCATCGACACCATCGTGTCCCTGGCAAACCGCTACGGCTACCCTTCCGAGGGTGAATCCTTCTCCATCGCCGACCCCGACGAGGCCTGGGTGATGGACCTCGTGGGCAAAGGCTCCGACAACAAAGGCATCGTCTGGGTGGCCCGCCGGATTCCGGACGGCTATATCTGCGCCCACGCCAACCAGTGCCGCATCACCCGTTTTCCTTTGGATGACCCCGAAAACTGCCGCTACGCTCCGGATGTCATTTCCTTTGCCCGTTCCAAAGGATGGTTCCAGGGCCGCGACGAGGAATTTTCCTTCCGCGACGCCTACAACCCCCTGGACTTCGGCGGCGCCCGTTTCTGCGACGCCCGCGCCTGGGCCGCCTTCAACCTCCTCTGCGACGGGACATTCACCTGGGAGGAGAACGGACGGGAAGTGAGCCGCCCGGCCTCCGACTGGCACGAATACATCCTGGGCCACGACCCCAAGGGCGAAATGCCGCTCTTCGTCAAGCCCGCCCGCAAGGTCAGCGCGAAAGCGGTGGCCGATGTGATGCGCGACCATTTCGAGGGAACGCCGCTGGATATGACGCAGGATATCGGCGCGGGCGGCAACGCCCTGCCCTACCGCTGGCGTCCGATGAGTTTCGAATGGGAAGGCAAGACCTATGTCAACGAAAGGGCCATCGCCACCCAGCAGACCGGCTTCTGGTTCGTGGCGCAGGCCCGCGGCTGGCTGCCCGATGAAGTGGGCGCCCTCGTCTGGTTCGGTACGGACGACGCCGCCACCTCCTACCTCACGCCTGTCTATGTCAATATCGACCGGGTACCGGAGTGCCTGCGGGTCGGCAACGGCGATATGCTCCACTATTCCGCCACTTCGCAGTTCTGGATAAGCAACCGCATCGCCCAGGCCTGCTACAAGATGTACAATGTAATGGCGCCCTATGTCCGCGAGCGCATCGACGCGTTTGAAAACCGGCAGATGAGCGTCGCCGTTCCGGCGCAGGATGAAAAACTCGCCGCCCTGGTGCGCAAGGGACAGGTCCGCAAAGCCCGCAAGGAAATGACGGACTACACCGTCCGGACGGCCGGAGAACAGTTCGGAAAATGGGTGGCCCTCGAAGAGACGCTGCTGCTCAAATACCTCGACGGCAACATCAAGGCCCAGGAGGCGGACGGCAGTTTCACGCACAGCCCCTACAACGCCGGCACCCCGACCGGCATCAGGAACGAGCCCTATGTCAAAGCCTGGCGCAAGGCCGTCGCCGAATCCGAGCACGGCCCCGTGCTGGAGCAGAAATAGACTCTACAGCGTGGCCTGGGTAAAGCCTTGGGCGCGGATGAGGGCGGAGGCGCGGTCGATGTCGGAGGTCCGGAAGATGAGCACGCCCTTGCCTTCATAGAGGAAGGAATAGAGATAGGAAATGCTGATGCCGTTTTCCGCAAAGCAGGCGATGGCCTCGGCGGCACGGCCCGGACGGTCGTCCAGCGCCAGCGCGAAGACCGGCGTCTTGGTCACGGAAAATCCCTCGCCGGAAAGGACGCTGTACGCCTTCTCCGGATCATCGCAGAGGATGCGGCAGACACCGTAGTCGGCCGTATCGGCCAGGGTGGAGGTAATAAGTTGGATGCCGGCCTCGGAAAGCGCCTTGAACACCTTCACCAGGCTGCCGGATTTGTTTTCCAGGAAAACGGATATTTGCTGTACGGTCATAATGTCTAATATTTTTTGCGTAAATCTTTGACCCGGACGGCCTTGCCTTCCGCCTTGGGAAGGGCGCCCTTGGGCAGGAGTTTGACTTTGGGCGTGATGAGGATTTCATCCCGCAGCGTACGGGTGATGTCCTTGGTCAGGTTCTGCAGGGCGGCGTAATCGTCCACATTGGCCTGCTCGGAAAGTTCGACTTCGACAGTCATACTGTCGTTGTCCTCCAGCGTTTCCAGGGTAATCAGATAGTCGGAAGCCAGTTGCTTATACTGCATCAGGACAGTCTCAATCTGGATGGGGAAGATATTGACGCCTTTGAGGATGATCATATCGTCGCTGCGGCCCTTCATCCGGTCGAGTCGCTTGTGCTCGCGTCCGCGGGGGCATTTGCCGGGCAGGATGCGTGTGAGGTCGCGGGTGCGGTAGCGCAGCAGCGGCATCGCCTCGCGCTTGAGCGTGGTGAGCACCAGTTCGCCCACCTCCCCGTCGGGCACCGGCTCCAGCGTATCGGGATCGACGATTTCGACGATATAGTAATCTTCCCAGATATGCATACCGTTCTGCTCCTGACACTCGAACGCGACGCCGGGACCGCACATTTCGCTCATTCC
>CADBLM010000031.1 GCA_902795445.1 uncultured Bacteroidia bacterium | reverse complement strand
GTCGAAGCCGGCAAGATGAGCGGCGCGGTGGGCAATTTCGCCAACATCCCGCCCTTCATCCAGGACTATGTGTGCGAAAAACTCGGCATCGCCTCCGCCGACATCTCCACCCAGGTGCTCCAGCGCGACCGCCACGCCTTCTACATCGCCACCCTCGCCGTCACCGCCTCCACCTTGGAGCAGATGGCCTTTGAAATCCGCAATCTCCAGCGCACCGAGGTCCGCGAGGCTGAAGAGGCGTTCCGCAAGGGCCAGAAAGGCTCCTCCGCGATGCCGCACAAGCGCAATCCCATCAGCAGCGAGAACATCTGCGGCTGCGCCCGCGTGATGCGCGGCTATATGTCCGCCTCCTGCGAGAATGTGGCCCTGTGGCACGAGCGCGACATCTCCCACTCCTCCACCGAGCGCATCATCCTGCCCGACGCGACCGAACTGCTGGACTATATGCTCTGCCGTTTCAAAGGCATCCTGGAAAACCTCACCGTCTATCCCGAGACGATGATGGCCAACATCTGGCGCACCCACGGCGTGATTTTCGCCCAGCGCGTGATGAACGCCCTCATCGGCAAGGGCCTGTCCCGCGAGGAAGCCTACGACACCGTGCAGCCCGTCGCGATGAAGGCCTGGAGCGAAGGCCTGGACTACAAGACCCTGCTGCAGGCCGAGCCCAAGGTCACCGGCCGCCTGTCCGCCGAAGAACTCGACGGCTGCTTCACCCTCGACTACTACTTCAAGAACGTGGATTACATTTTCAACCGGGTGGGTATCCGGTAGCGGAAGCTTATTTGATTTTTCATTCTCCCCGCTGATACGGAGAAGAGCGGGAAGAAGGAGACTATATGTCCCAGTCTTCCTCCCAGGGTTCGGGTTGCGCCTCTTCGTAAACGGAGAAGAAGGGCGGGTTGCCGGCAGGGAACCAGGGGTTCTTCTTGAACCATTTGCTCCAGCCCACCGTCTTGTCGAACTGGATGGCGCAATAAGTCTGCTCCCAATTCGGAGATTCGTCTTCGGTGACGACCCGCGAAGTCTGCACCGCATTTCCGTTGATATAATAAGCCCTGCCGTCCTCGGCACGGCCGATGCGGGTGCGTGCCAGGTTTGTCAGTTCCATAATATAGCCCTGGGCGCCGAAAAGCACCGGATAACTCAGGGTATAGTCGCCTTTGCCTTTCTTATAGGAGGGAAGCGTCACATAGTGATAGGGCATAGCGGCCGCGAGAGCCTCCTGGAAGGCCTGAATCTTGGTCTGGAGCGCCTGATTGTCCTTGGTGTTTTCACCCAGCAGACGGAAATAATCCCCGAGGTCATAATTCGTATTTCCCTCGTTGTATTGGAAACACTGCGTAGCGGCAATCTTGCAGGCGTTGTCGGAAGGAGTGTTGGCGCAGAGTTCATCGACAACATCTTTGAGTTTGCTTTCCATCTGCCTGAATTTCGCCATATCCGTCACGCAGATATCGGCATTCTCCGACTGCTGCGAGCTGCATATGTTCAGCCAGATCTGGGCCGGCTGGGAAAATTTGCTGACGAATGAACCGCCCGGACGGGAAAGGGACACGATGACTTTGTCATAGTCCAACGCCCTGACATAGTGGCCGGAAGCCATCATATAGTCCACCATCTGACCGCCGTTGAGCTCCAGGTTCGCCACTTCCGCAACAATCTCGACGGAATTCATACTGCAGGAATCGAAAATCAACATATCGATATGCTGTCCGGCAAGCTGAAGCGCCCTGCTGAGTTTGTGAAGGGTCAGTTCGGAAGGGAGATTGGCTTCGTCGTCGATAATCGTCGATTTGAGAAGGGGCTCCGTCGTATAGGAATAACCGCTTCCGTGGGAACTGAGGACCAGGATATAGTGCTGGGCCGGCGCAGTCTGGACGGAATACTTGATGAAGTCTGCCAGGTGCTGCGGGTCGGACATATCATAATCGGCATTCCCGAATTTGGCGGATGCCGGCAGGTTCAGGTAACTGTTCTCTTCGTCGGCAATTTTGTCGGGGTTCAACTCATAGCGATACACACAGCCGGGGTCGCCTCCGGGGACATAGCCGGGATTCTTCTGCTGCTGGATCTTGATGCTTTCGGGGGCGGAATACTTGTGCTGGACCATAAAACGGACCGGCGTCTTGAGGGTCAGGGCCCTGGCGGCATCGTACAGGGTATAATCCATACCATAGTCCAGGTCGCCGCCGCCCACCTCATAATAGATGAAGGTATAGACATTGTCAACCGGGTCCTGATCTTTGTTGCAAGCCGTCGCCAGCGACATTGCAAGGCCTGCCAGGAGCAAGGCGAATAAAAATTGAATGCGATTCATTATATCTTGATAAATTTTGGCTGCGAAATTACAAAAATTACTGCAAATCGGAGTGCTCGGCGATGATTCTGTTGACCTTTTCATAACCGTCGGCCGGCTGTTTCCAGATGAGGGCGATAATCAGCGAGCCCAGTACACCGAAAGCGATGGTGAAGATATACACCCGCTCCCAGCCGAAGGCGGAACTGGCGATATGGCCGAACCAGATGCCGGAAACGAAGGTGCTCAAGTAGCCCAGGATGCCGATGATGCCGTTGCCGGTACCGGCGGCATATTTGGTACTCTGCATCGAAGCGCAGGTGCCGTAGAGAGCCTGGGGGCCGTAGATGAAGAAGGCGGACAGAATCAGGAAAACGATGGTGGAGACGAGGCCGGTGGAGCCCCAGAAGAAGGCGAAGGACACCGTGGTCAGCACCATACAGACCAGACAGGTCCGGTGTGCCTTGTGGGCGAAGAAGCGGTCGGTCACCCATCCCGAAACAATCATTCCGAGGATGCCGCCGACCAGTTCGCAGCTGCCGATGACCGTACCGGCCGTGGAAATGTCGAAGCCCTTGTCCTGCACCAGGAACGTGCCGCCCCAGTCCAGGATGGTACCCCGGATGACATTCATACAGAAATTGGCCAGCGCGATGACCCAGAGGACCGGATTGCGGAACACCATCGCCCGGATAATCTTGGCGTGCAACTCCTTGCTCATCGGTTTCTCTTCTTCGACGGGGCCCGTCGCATCCATTTTCTCGACCGGCGGAAGCCCGACCTCGACGGGATCGTCCTTGATCCCGAAGAAAATGACCGGGACGCCGATGAGGGCGATGGCGGCGGGTACGATGAAACAGAGGTTCCAGGCGCTGTAGCCGAAGGATTTCAGCAGGAAGCCGCACAGCAGCACGACCAGACCGGCGCCGATGCTGTGGGAGGTGTTCCAGATGGCCTGTTTCGTGGGCAGTTCCTTGGGCCGGATCCAATGGGAAAGAAGGCTGACGCAAGGCGGGACGCCCATCCCTTGCAGATAGCCGTTGACCAGCCAGAGCCCGCCAATCAGGTACACAAGTCCGAGGGTCGCTTTTCCTTCGGTGTCAAGCAGGTGCATCACCCCGTTCATCTGCGGGCTGAAGGCGATGACCAGGTTGACGATGACCGAGAGCAGCAGCCCCAGCGACATAATCTTCCGGCGGCTGAAACGGTCCACCAGATAGCCGTTCACGAAACGGGAGGTCCCGTAGATGATGCCGTTCAGGGTCATAAAGATACCGAGCTGCACCTTGCTGATGCCCAGCTGGGCCTCCATCGCGGGAATCGCCATCGAAAGGTTCTTCCGCACGAAATAAAACAGTGCATAGCCGATCATCAGGCAGACGATGGTCCGCCACTGCCAGTAAGTGTATTTCTTGCTTGTGTCTTGTTCCATAATAAGATGAATATTATTTTTCAAATACTTTGCGTACCTGCTCCAGATAGGCATAACCGTAGAGTCGGTCGGGCAGGAGATAACTGCCTTCCACCCATTCGTTCCAGGCGTTAATCATCACGAAAGGAGGCTGGCTGTCCCGGTGGGCGTCGGCGTACTCACGCGCCTTGCCCAGATAGATGCCGAAGACTTCGGGCGACTGGTGGAAACGGGTCACGTCGGCCGCGCCCTTGCGCGGGAAACGGGGCGTATCGTCCCAGCCGATGGAGACGGTGGGGAAAAGCGGGATGTCGTAGGCCTTGTCCGTATTCTCACGCATCCGCAAGGCCTTTTCCTGATGGACGAGATAGTCGCAGTCAAAGCCGCCCATATTGTAGAAAGCGATGCTGTTGATGCCGTAGCGGGCGATATTTTCCTTCATACGCTCCTGCCGGCTGGGGGAGGGGTCGCTGCCTCCGCCCGGCGTGAGCTGGAGATGCAGGCCGGGGAATCCGGCCTTGCGAACCTCCTCGCGGAAATAGTCCATCGCCTGCGCCGCTTCCTCCTCCGAGGAGAAACCCTGGGCGAAATTGCCCAGATTAAAAATGGCAAACACCGGACAGCCGTCAATCTTGACATAGTTGGGACGATGGAAATACTGCGTGATGACCCGGTTGACGATTTTTTTCCAGTCGTCCATCCCGACCCGGGGATTGAAGAGCAGCGAATCGGCATCCGCCCCCCACTTGTGCCAGTTCCAATAGCTGTACTTGACATCGTGGTTGGCATACATCAGGTAGAAATTCATCTTGTCCGACGAGGGCGCGCCCAGGAATCCCTTGTCCAGCGCCGACTCCAGGAAAGGACCGCTGTAGCCGTCGGGCGTGCGGAACCAGTACCAGTCGTAAATAAAGGTGTTGACACCGTAGGCCAGCGCCGTCTGGATCCACTTTTCCACGACCTCGGGGTCGTCGTCGAGACCGTAACCCCAGAGCGGAAGGCGGGGCTGGTAATGGCCGTCGAAACGGGGATTCCCCTTCCGGATGACTTCCCATTCCCCTTCTCCCTCGGGCCACAGCCACTCCCTGGCCAAGGAATCGTCGTGGCAGGAAGGCCACACATAAGCACAGACATAGTAGTCACGCTTGCCGCTGCAGGCGGTGACGGCAAGGGCGGTTGCTGCCACTGAAATCAGAAAAAACAGTCTTTTCATAAGGTCTGTGATTCAACAATCAAAAGCCAAATATACAACTTTTTTACGATTTTGTGCTATCTTTGCACCACATTCGTGGCAAATGCCTGTGTGAAAACCGTAACAATGATGATGAGAGCAAAGCCTATTTTGATTCTGGCCGGCTTGATGGCCGGACTTCTGTCCTGCGGCAAAAGTCAGCCGGAGAATAGCGGATTCCGTATCGAACCGTCTTATTTGAGCCTGAGCATGGGACAGATCTACCAGCTTCAACTCAAAGCGGACCCGGCCGGCGGGATGCTGTTGGCTTGGTCGAGCAGCGCTCCGGAGGTGGTCAGCGTGGACCCCGGCGGTCTGGTAAAAGCGCTTGCCGCCGAAGGCAGCGCGAACATCAGCGTCGTGGACATCAATTCTTCCCGCTCGGCTTCCTGCCAGGTGAACGTGAAGACCATCTGGGCCGAGCGCATCGATGCGGGCGGCGCCTCCGTGAAAATGGCCCTCGGCGAGACCTGGCAGCTCAACCCCGTCATTTCACCGCCCGACGTCTCCGACAAGTCCGTCAGTTATTCCTCGTCCAAAGAAAGCGTAGCCACCGTCAGCGAGAGCGGGCTCATTACGGCCGAGGGAACGGGAGACGCGGTCATCACCCTTCGTTCGGGTGACGGCAGATGTTTCGCGACGGTCGATGTCCACGTGGACAAGGAGCGCATCGGAGTCAGCGGCATCGATTTCTCCTTCAAGACCGAAGTCGCCAAGGACGATGTGCAGACGGCCACGGTCAGTTATTCGCCTGCGGAGGCCAACCAACTGGGATTTACACTGGACTGTTCGGACTGGAGCGTCGCTTTTTTGGAGCCGGTGGACCAGACCTCCTTCCGCATCCGCGCCCTCAAGGTCGGCGACTGCGAGATTACCCTCACCAGCGTCAATAATCCGCAGGTCTCCCGCACCCGCAGCTTCACGGTACACGAGGGCGAGCCGGCGGTCAAGTTCAGCTACAGTCAGACGAATTATCCGATGCTTTACCATGAGTATAACTATAAGATGCACCTGCATCTGGTCGCCGGCGAGTCGATTACGGCGCTTTCCGCCAGTGTCAGCAACCTCAACAGCCGGGGCTTGTCCTGCGCTTCGTCCGACGAATCGGTCGCGACCGTCAGTTACAATCCCAAAACGTCCAGGTTTACCGTCACGGGCATCGGCACGGGAGAAACCAAGATTTCCGTCCGGTCCGTCTCCAATCCGGAAGCCCGGGACGAGTTGAATGTCAAGGTGTGGCCGGCCCCGGACACATACCTGATTTGGGACGAAAACGGTTATCTCAACGGCAGCGGCAAGGTCAATTCTGACAAGCCCCTTAAAATCATTTATGGCCAGCCGCGGACGCTTCGGGTCTCATTCTACCAGCACCCCGCATCCTCCCGGCCGGCCGGCAAGGTGACGATTCCTTCGGAACTTGCATCTGTCCTGTCCGCCGAAACGTCGCACTTCAGCGGAAACGGCAGTCAAGTCCTGATTGTATTGACGGCCAAATCCGGCACGGAAACCGTGTCCGGCGACCTGACCATTTCCTCCATCACCTCGCTGGGCCGGACACCCTTTTCCTTCAAACTGCCCGTCACCATCAGCGCCCGGTAAAGCCTTATGAGCATCGCCCAATCCCATATCCGCAACTTCTGTATCATCGCCCATATCGACCACGGCAAGAGCACCCTGGCCGACCGGATGCTGGAACTCACCAGCACCCTGGCCGCCCGGGAAATGGAAAACCAGGTACTGGACTCGATGGACCTGGAAAAGGAGAAAGGCATCACCATCAAGAGCCACGCCATCCAGATGGACTACCAGTACAAGGGCGGGGCGGCTGAAAAAGGAGACTATACCCTCAATCTCATCGACACCCCGGGACACGTGGACTTTTCCTACGAAGTGTCCCGTGCCATCGCATCCTGCGAAGGAGCGCTGCTCGTGGTGGACGCCACGCAGGGCATCCAGGCCCAGACCATCTCCAACCTCTACCTGGCCATCGAGCACGACCTGGAAATCATCCCCGTGCTGAACAAAATCGACGTGGACTCCGCGATGCCGGAAGTGGTGACCGACCAGATCGTGGACCTGCTCGGCTGCAAGCCGGAGGATGTGCTGCGCTGTTCGGCCAAGACCGGAGAAGGCGTGGCGGAAATCCTGGACGCCATCATCGAGAAGATTCCCGCTCCGACGGGAGAGGCCGACGCCCCGCTGCAGGCCCTGATTTTCGACTCGGTCTTCAATTCCTTCCGCGGCATCATCGCCTACTTCAAGGTCGAGCAAGGCTCCATCCGCACGGGCGACAAGGTCAAATTCTTCAATACCGGCCGCGAGTATGTAGCGGACGAGGTGGGCGTGCTGAAGATGAAACTCTGCCCCCGCGATGAAATCCCCTGCGGCAGCGTGGGCTACATCATCAGCGGCATCAAGACGGCGTCGGAAGTGAAGGTGGGCGACACCATCACCCTCACGGAGCGCCCCTGCGACAAGGCCATCGCGGGCTTCGAGGAGGTCAAGCCGATGCTGTTCGCGGGAATGTATCCCGTAGAGACCGACCAGTACGAGGAACTCCGCAGTTCGCTGGAAAAATTCCAGCTCAACGACGCCTCGCTGGTCTTCGAGCCGGAGTCGTCCCTGGCCCTGGGCTTCGGTTTCCGCTGCGGCTTCCTGGGCCTGCTGCACCTGGAAATCGTGCAGGAGCGCCTGTTCCGCGAGTTTGGAATGGACGTCATCACGACCGTCCCCAACGTTTCCTACAAGGTCTATACGACCCAGGGCGAGGTGCTCGACGTGCACAATCCGTCCGGAATGCCCGCCCCCACCCTCATCGACCACATCGAAGAACCCTATATCCAGGCCCAGGTCATCAGCAAGGCCGATTTCTACGGACCTATCATGAAACTCTGCCTGGACAAGCGGGGCACCCTCAAGGGACAGCACTATCTGACGGCCGACCGGCTGGAACTCACCTATGAGATGCCCCTGTCGGAAATCGTCTTCGACTTCTACGACAAACTCAAGAGCATTTCCAAGGGCTACGCCTCCTGCGACTACCACGTCATCGGCTACCGCGAGGCCCGGCTGGTCAAACTGGACATCCTCCTCAACGGAGAGCCGGCCGACGCCCTCTCCACCCTGATTCACGCGGACCACGCCTACGATTTCGGGCGGAAAATCTGCGAGAAACTCCGCGAACTCATCCCGCGCCAGCAGTTCGACATCGCCATCCAGGCCGCTATCGGCGCCAAAATCATCGCCCGCGAAACCGTCCGGCAGGTCCGTAAGGATGTGACGGCCAAGTGCTACGGCGGCGACATCACCCGCAAGCGCAAACTCCTCGAAAAGCAGAAGCAGGGCAAGAAACGGATGCGCCAGATCGGCACCGTCGAAGTCCCCCAAAGCGCTTTTATGGCCGTCCTGAAGCTGGATTGAATCCACGGCTTCCCTCCCGGCATTGTTGGATTTGTGGGGGAAAATCCCTATATTTGCGTTTCATAGTATGCAAAGCCCGCATACGGGGTGTGGCGCAGTTGGCTAGCGCATCTGGTTTGGGACCAGAAGGTCCTCCGTTCGAGTCGGAGTACCCCGACACTAAAACAACGATATTCACAATGAAAAAAACACTCGTATCCCTGTTTTCGCTGCTTGTCGGCCTGTTTTCTTTGTCCGCCGCCGACGTGCCGGCGGCTACCGACCCCGTAGCGGCCCCCGAGGCGGTGGTCATCTGCGGCAATGCCCGCTTCACCGTTCTGACTCCCCAGCTCATCCGGATGGAATGGGCGGAGGACGGCGTCTTTGAGGACAACGCCACGCTGGCCGTCATCAACCGCAGACTGGATGTCCCCGCGTTCAAAAAGAGCGTGGGCAAGAATGCCGTGACCATCAAAACGGACGCCCTCACCCTCAAATACAAGGGCCCCGGACGTTTTGACGCCAAAAACCTTTCCGTCGAGTTCACGATGAAGGACGCCCGCGCCAAGAAAGGCGTACGCAAGGTCAAATGGGTCCCCGGAGCGGACGACAGCGGCAACCTCCTGGGCACCTTCCGCACCCTCGACGGCTGCAAGGGATTCGAACAGATCAACTACAAAGGCGATCCCTACGAACCGGGCATCCTGTCCCGCGACGGATGGGCGCTGGTGGACGAGAGCCGGCGTCACCTGCTTGTCAAGGACGACTCGGACTGGGGAGAATGGGTGGCCGCCCGGCCGCAAGGAGAACGGGTGGACTGGTATCTTTTCGCCTACGGACACGAATACAAGAAGGCCCTGGCCGACTTCACCAAGGTGGCCGGCAAGATTCCCCTTCCTCCCAAATACGTCTTCGGCTACTGGTGGAGCCGCTACTGGCAGTACAGCGATTTCGAATTCATCGGTCTGGGAGAGGAAATCCGCTCCCACAACATTCCGATGGACATTATGGTCATCGATATGGACTGGCACGACATCTGGACCCTCCAGCGCAAGAACCCCGTCAAAGACGAATTCGGGCAGCGCATCGGCTGGACGGGCTACACCTGGCAGAAAGAACTCTTCCCCGACCCGTCCCTTACGCTCGGCCGCCTGCACCGGATGAATATGAAGACCTCCCTCAACCTGCATCCCGCCTCGGGCATCCAGCCTTATGAAGACTGCTACGAGCCTTTCGTGAAAGACTATCTGTCCCGCACCACGGAATATGATGGTCCCGAGGGTTACCGTTACAAAGAAGGCGACTCCCTGCTCTACCTGCGCAGCGACCCGAAGACCCGCTCCGCCCGTCTGGCCAAAGAGGGGGAGAAGGCTCCCGTGCCCTTCCGCATCGACCAAAAGGCCTGGGCCGACGCCTATTTCAATTCGGTCATCCGTCCGATGGAGCGTCAGGGCGTGGATTTCTGGTGGCTGGACTGGCAGCAGTGGAAGCTCAGCGAATACACGCCGGGACTGAGCAACACCTTCTGGCTCAACTATACCTTCTTCAACGACAAGGTACGCCAGAGCAAGAGCCTGGGCCTGTCCGCCGACCGTCCCCTCATCTATCACCGCTGGGGCGGCCTGGGCAGCCACCGCTACCAGATCGGATTCTCCGGCGACGCCTATGACACCTGGGAAGTGCTGAAGTTCCTGCCTTACTTCACCTCGACCTCTTCCAATGTGGGATACGGCTACTGGGGCCACGACATCGGAGGACATATGACGCTCAAGGGGACCGATCCGTACAAGCCGGAGATTTACACCCGCTGGCTCCAGTACGGCGTGTTCACCCCGATTTTCAAGACCCACTCCACCAAGTCCGCCCTCATCGAGCGCCGGGTGTGGACCTATGCGCCGGAATATTCGGGCCCGATGCGCGAAGCCATCCGCCTGCGCTACAACCTCTCGCCTTACATCTATGACGCGGCCCGCGAGACCTATGACACCGGCGTGTCGATGTGCCGCCCGATGTACTACGACTGGCCGGAGGACGAAGAGGCCTACACGATGAAGGAGCAGTATATGTTCGGCGACCGGATACTGGCCACCGCCGTCTGCGAGCCCGTTGCGGCCGAGACCGGGCTGGCCGCCCGGACCGTCTGGTTCCCGCAGGGTTTCGACTGGTACGATATGGCGACCGGAAAAATCTATCCGGGCGGACAGACCTGCGAGCTGTCCTATACCCTCAACGAAAATCCCTGGTATGTCAAGGCCGGAAGCATCATTCCGATGGCTGACGAACATCTCTCCTCCCTGCAGGAGAAAAGCAATTTCCTGAACCTGCTCATCGTTCCGGGTGACGGCGAAAGCAGTTATCTGCACTACGAAGACGACGGGATGTCCCAGGCCTACTGTCAGGATTACGCAACTACCCTTATCAAAAAGACCTCTTCCGACAAGGGATGCCGCGTGGAAATCGGAGCCCGCGAAGGGTCGTATGACGGAATGGACGCCCTTCGCCGCATCCGCGTGACCTTGGAAGGCGTATTCGTTCCGACGGCCGTCCGGGTGAACGGAGCGCCGGTCTGCTATGCCCGCTTCCCGGAAGATACGCCGGACAAGGCCTGCTGGACCTATGTCGGCAAGGACCTGGCGGTCGTTGTCTGCCTGCCCGAGTCTGCGGCCGGCCAGACATTCTCCGTCGAGTGCGACTATGACGCCCCCGCCGAAGGCACCGCCCTGCTGCGCGGCAAGAAAGGCCTGCTGCACCGGATGATGACGCTGACTCCGGCGATGAAGGATATGTTCAACACCAATGTGGACGCCTACAAACTGCTGTCCCGTCCTTTCCTCAAGGTCGCCCAGTGCGCCAGCCATATAGAGTCCGACCCGGAGCACCTCGTCCAATACCTGAAGGACATCCGTTTCGAGACCGTCGATGAAGATCTCCGCCGGGAAGCGGACTCCGTCAAGGAGACGGAGAAAGATGCGGAAAAAGCAGCGGCCAAAAGGGCCAACGTCCTTCGTTTCCTCTCCATCATCAACGCGCAAAGCCGCTTGTAGGGAAAATTCAGCAGGGGGGAGGACGATGAAGAACCGGCGGCTCATCCATTGCTTCGGCAAGGCGCTTTGCATCGCGGCCTTGCTGCCGGCTCTTTTTTCCTGCGGCCTGCTGATCAACCGCAAATCCCCGGTCTATTTCGCCGGTCCGGCCGTTGTCGGCGATTACAAGCCGCTCGGACAGGTGAAGGAAGTACGCTATCCCGATTCGCATCCCGGTCCGTCCCTGCGACGGATGATTGTCTATCTCCCGCCGGACTATGCCGACGGTGAAAGGCGTTATCCCGTCGTCTATCTGCTGCACGGCGCACGGGGATACGAGACCTCCTGGATTCGCAAGGGGGATGTATATCATCTGACCGACAGCCTCATCTCCCACCGTCTGGCCGAGCCCTATATCCTCGTGATGCCCAACGTCAACCAGTATGACGATGACGGAGATTTTGACCATTCCCGCTACAAGGACGCCCTGGAATCGGTGCTGGAGGTGGACGGGTCGGTGGAGAGCGGCTTCATCCACGACGTGGTGGACTGCATCGACCGCAATTTCCGCACCCTGCCCGACAAGGCGCACCGGGCGATTGCCGGACTGTCCATCGGCGGCTTGAAGAGCATCTACATTTCCGCCAACTTCCCGGAGGCTTTCGACTATGTCGGCGCCTTCTCCCCGATGACCTGGACCTTCTTCAAAGGCAGTCCGGAAAGGGACTTTTACAACGGGCTGGATGACAAACTGGCCGTCCAGTTCGGGAACGACCCGCCCAAGGGCTACTATCTGATGAGCGGCAAGACGGACTACATCCATTTCGCCGCCGAGGATTTTCACAAGAAACTCGACAAGAAAGGTTATCCCCATCAGTATTTCCTCTCGGAAGGAAGCCACGAATGGTATAACTGGAAAGATTATTATGTACTGATGATGCAACGCGTTTTCAAAGACGGAAGCATCGACAAAAACGACACAAGACGATG
This sequence comes from uncultured Bacteroidia bacterium, assembly GCA_902795445.1. GTDB lineage: Bacteria > Bacteroidota > Bacteroidia > Bacteroidales > UBA932 > Cryptobacteroides. The sequence continues at coordinate 2,767 of CADBLM010000031.1, read as the reverse complement.
AAAAAGATGTTATTCTTCCTGCTGAGCCTGGCAGCCGCCCTCAGCCTTTCCGCTCAAGACCAACTCTACAATATGAGTATGGACAACTGGACCAAGAAGTCCGGCACCTGGTATCCCCGGGCTGAAAACGCCACGGCCGCCCAGACCATCTGGGACTCGGCCAACAAGGGTATGAGCATCATCGGGGCCAACTGTACGACGCCCGAATACAAGCACGTCGCCGTGGCCGGAGAAGGCAAGGCGGCCGCCAAGATTGAGAGCCGGAGCGTCTTCGGCGTATTCGTGGCCGGCAACCTCTTTACCGGTGCCTACGGCAAGACGGTCGGCACGTCCGGTGCCGTCCTCAACTTCGGCACGCCGTTCACCCAACGGCCCAGGAGCCTGTCCGGCTGGTACCATTACTCGCCCAAGGCCATCAACTACGCCAAAGGGGCCCACAAGGACAAGAAGGGACAGACCGACCAGGCGACCATCGAGGTGACCCTGACCGACTGGTCCAAACCCCTCACCATCGACACCACCAAAGAGAAGTTCATCGACGGCAAGACCAATCCGCACGCCATCGGCTACGGCCGTCTGATCGTTACCAAAGACAGCGGCGACTACGTCCGTTTCGAGATTCCCATCGAATACAAGAGCGACGCGGCTCCGTCCTATGTAGTCATCAGCGCAGCATCCAGCCGGTACGGAGAGTTTTTCACGGGAGCCAGCGGCAGCGTACTGTACCTCGATGAACTGCAATTCAACTACTAAACTATGAAAATTCTATTCGTTCTCAACAACTTCTACTCGACCGGGAACGGACTGGCGGCTTCGGCCAGACGGACCGTCAAGTATTTGCGTGAAGCCGGGCAGGAGGTCCGTATCCTTTCGGGACCCAACCACAACGCGGAAAGTCCCCAGCCGGACTATGTGCTGAAGGATTTGCACGTTCCCATTTTCGAAGGACTCATCCGGGCCAACGGCTACAAGTTCGCCCAGGCCAACGTGGATATCATCAAGGAAGCGCTCGCCTGGGCGGACGTCGCCCATATGGAAGAGGCCTTCCAACTGCAGCGGGTAACCGTACAGATTGCCAAACGGATGGGAGTCCCCTGTACAGCCACCTACCACCTGCATCCGGAAAATCTTTTCTGCGCCGTCAACCTCGGCGGATGGAAATTCCTCAATTACAATCTCCTTCGTCTGTGGAGGGATTTTGTGTTCGACTATTGCACGGATATCCAGTGCCCCACCCAGAATGTCGTGGACCGGCTGGAAAAATTCGGATTCAAGGCCCGCCTGCACCTGATTTCCAACGGTATCATCCCGGATGAGAATCTCAGGTCGGAAAAAGCGGAGAACGACCCGGACCGGCCCTATCTGGTCGCCTGCATCGGGCGTCTGGCCGTCGAAAAAGACCAGCCGACCCTGATGGAAGCGATGCGCTATTCCAAGTATGCCCGCCGCATCCAACTGTATTTTGCCGGACGGGGACCGGAAGAAGACAATCTCCGGAAAATGGGCGAACAACTCTATGAAGAAGGCATCATCTGCTATCGCCCGATTTTTCGCTTCCACAACCGGGAGGAACTGCGGGAACTTGCCGCCAAGTCCGACCTGTACATCCACTGCGCCACGGTGGAAGTGGAAGGTCTGTCCGCCATCGAGGCGCTCCAGCAGGCCGTGCTGCCCATCTTTGCCGAAGGGGAGCTGACGGCGACCTCCCAGTTCGCCCTGGACGAGCGCAGCGTCTTCCCCACCAAGGATGCGAAAGCCCTGGCCGAGAGCATCGACTACTGGCTCGATCATCCGCAGGAACGCGAAGATATGGGCTGGAAATACGCCGAATCCACCGAACAGTACGACATTCACAAATCCATCGATGCACTCATCGCTATGTTTGAAAAAGCGGTTACGGAGTTTCATCAATAATATTTTTTCTTATGCGCAATAACTTCCTTTTGGCTGGATGGCTGCTGCTTGCCGGGTGTACCGTCGAGAATCCGGCTCCCCAGTCTGACGAAAAGCCTGATCCCGAGACCGACCGTCGTGTCAGCATCCGGGGAGAACTGGGCGAAGTGACCAAAGTCTCCCACTCCGACCTTTCCGACAAAATCAGCCTCGGCTGGGAAAACGGAGACCAGATCAGAATTTGCAGTGAAAACGCTTCCGCCGTTTACGACATCGAAAAAGGCTTCACCGCCCAATCCGCCACATTCAGCGGAGATAAAGTGGATGGGAGCAGCTTTTCTGTTCTCTACCCGGGCACATACGCCTCCGAAGAAACGCTGGGGGCCCGCTCCTACACCGGCCAGACACAAAGCGGAAACGGGAGTACGGCCCACCTGGAATACAATGCGCTGCTGTCCGGCCTGACGGCTTACGACAGTTTCTCCTTCCTGCCCGAATGGGCCTCCGGACACGGCGCCACGCTGCTGCAGAACTCCGTGTTCCGTTTCCGCCTGAAAATGCCCGCCGGCGTCAGCACGGTCTCACGCATCACCCTGTCCGCCGGCAGCGACCTGTTCTACTGCACCAACGGCGGCAGCGGCAAGACCTCTGCACTGGTGCTGAATCTGAGCGGGGTCAATGTATCATCCTCCGCGCAGGTCATCAACGCTTACATGAACTACGGATGGCAGGACACCCCCCTGTCCGCCGGGACCAAAATCCTGCTGACGGCCGAGACCGATGCCGGGACGCTGGAAAAGACTTTTGCCGTCAAAGCCGCGATGACCCTCGGGGGCGGCAAGTTCTACACCTTCCAGCTCAATGACAGCGAGTG
>CADBLM010000030.1 GCA_902795445.1 uncultured Bacteroidia bacterium | reverse complement strand
TTATATTTTGGTAGCGGGTAGGAGAATCGAACTCCTGTTTCGAGAATGAAAATCTCGCGTACTAACCGTTATACGAACCCGCCGCACGATCCCGATTCCGCTATCGGCAAAATTGGGACTGCAAAGGTAGATATTATTTTCGAACTTGCAAAAAAAAATCCGAATTTCTTTTGTCAAAACTTGCAAAAAGCGCTATCGTTCATCCCAGGAATACAGCAGCGACTCAACCTGACGGAGGTAATGGCGCTTGTTGTACTTGGGGGCATAGACGAACGCTTCAGCCGTAATGACGGAGGCTCCGTCGGCCGAATAGAAGGAATGGGAGACGAAAGGACCGCCCATAAAATCATTGTAAACCTCCCAGAATCCCCTCAGTTCGGCAAAATGCCGGCCCTGGTACTTGACAAAGCGCAGGGACGGGACCGCAAAGCTGCTGGTCGTCATATAGGTATTTTCGAACATTCCGGGTATGTTGGCCTTCATCACCTCGTTGCGGTGGCCGACCAGCGTCTCCAGGCTGAAGTCCGAAGCGTCCCCTGCCGCCGGAACCTTGTAGAGCAGTATATCCTGCTGGATGTAGGTGGTCTCGTAAGCAATCCAGGCGAAGTTGTCGGTCAGCTTTTTCAGCACATAACCGGAAGGAAAATACGGACTGCCGCCGAAGACGGTCTTGACGGGCGGGCGGATGGACGCCTCCTGATAACGCCGGGTATTGTCGATGACACGGTTGCGCTCTGCCGTCTCGATGAAATTGATGATATGCACCATATTTTCCCGGACCAGCGCGACGGCCGCCGCCTCGTCGGGGGCATTGATACGGACCACACACTGCGGAGCCGCCCAGATGTCGCTGCCCAGTTTGAGGGACGGCTTTTCAATCTGCGGCCCGATATCGCAGAGAATCAAGTTCCTGTGGAGTTGGAAGATATTGGAAAACGCGGCCGGGGGAACATTGGAGAGCGTATAGAGCGGCTCCTTCTGCGGCAGGAAGGGGCAGTCCGCCGCCAGGCTGTCGCGCAGACACTGGCCCAGGGCGCCGTCCCACCAGGGTTTGTCGATGACGATGATGACCTCGCCCGCCTTGCCGCTCACATTGGGGAGCAGGGCCTTTTTGCGGGGACCGCAGGAAACCGGCAGCAACAGGAGCGTCAGCAGGCCGGGAAGCAGGCGGAAACAGAGAGCTGGAAACAAGCGTCGCATATTCATTATAAAATATAGGTGACTTTTCAACGGATGAGACGGCCGATGTCGTTGCCGAAAGCCAGGACCATCAGGGCCAGCAGGAGAATCATTCCGACGACCTGGGCGACATAGAGGAAACGGTCGCTGGGCTTGCGGCGCGTAATCATCTCATAGAGCGTAAAGAGGATGTGGCCGCCGTCCAGGCCGGGGATGGGCAGCAGATTCATCACGCCCAGCATAATGGAAAGCAGGGCGAGCAGGTTGACGAAACGGAACCAGTCCCAGACGGCCGGAAAGACCTGGCCGATGGCGATAAAGCTGCCGACGGACTTATAGGCCTTGGTCGAGGGGGTGAACACCAGCTTCAGGTCGTCAAGGTATCCGCCGATGGTGGTAAAGGTCAGTTTGAATCCGGCCGGAATGGCCTCCAGGACGCTGTATTCACGCGTTTTGACCTCGGGCATCGAGGTGTAGATGCCGAGCAGGCCGGTCGTATCCACCTGAAGCGTCGTACGGAGGGTATCCGCCACGCCGCTTTCCGTCCCGCCGGCCGACGGGCGAAGGTATTCCGCCACGACCGTTTCTCCCTTGTACTGCCGCAGCAAGGCGCGGGAGTCCTGAATGTACCGGATGGTATGGCCGTCGAGGGCGACAATCCGGTCTCCCCTGCGCAGGTCGCAGCCATAGTTGGGAGACTGGGGCGGAATGGTATCGACGACAAAGGGCAGGGCCGGGGAGAACATCCCCGGGTCCTGAAGCACTTCGCCCAGACGGGACTGGTCGATATAAAGGGTCAGCGTATCCTGCCCGCGGACGACGGTCGCGGTACGCGCCCGTCCCCGGGCCATATCCACCAGCAGACGGTCAAACTCCAGCGTATTCTCCCCGTCGAAGCCGACGATATGGTCGCCGGTCCGGAACCCCATATCCTGCGCCAACTCGTCCGCCCATATCTGCGTATCTTCATTGCTCAGGTAACTGCTGCCCCAGGAGGCCAGGATGACGATGTAGAGCAGGATGGCGAGGAGAAAATTGAAGAGCACGCCGCCCGCCATCACCAGCAGGCGCTGCCAGGCCGGTTTGGAGCGGAATTCCCAGGGCTGGGGCTCGTGCTTGAGGTATTCGGTGTCCATCGATTCGTCCACCATCCCGGCAATCTTGCAGTAGCCGCCCAGCGGCAGCCAGCCGATGCCATAGTCGGTCTCCGAGGCGGCCAGACGGGGGAAAAACCGGGCAATAAATTTGTTATTCTTGGTGGAAAACAGGCGTTTGCCTCCCACATCGAAGAAAAGGTAGAATTTATCGACCCGGATGCCGAAAATGCGGGCAAAGAGAAAGTGTCCGAACTCGTGGACGAGAATCAGGACGGACAGGGCCAGGATGACCTGGAGGGTCTTCATCAAAACAATCATAACGCGCCTTGGGATTTGCGGTCTAACAGACGGGCCGCCGTTTCGCGGGCGGCGGCGTTGGTCTCGTAGATCTGTTCGAGCGACGGGTCCTGCAAAAAGGAGACCTTTGCCATCGTGGCTGCAATAATGTCAGGAATGTCATAGAACGCGACCATCCCCTTGAGGTAGGCCGCGACCGCCTCCTCGTTGGCGGCATTGGCGATGCAGGGCATATTGCCCCCCTGGGAAATAGCCTCGAAGGCCAGGCCGAGACAGGGGAAACGCTCCGGGTCGGGCGCCTCGAAAGTCAGGCTGCCGATGGAAGCAAAATCGAGTTTGCGGTTGTTCAGGGGAAGCCGCGCGGGATAGCCCAGGGCATATTGGATGGGCTGCCGCATATCGGGGCTGCCGAGCTGGGCGAGGATGGCCCCGTCGGCAAACTCGACCATAGAATGGATGACGGACTGGGGATGTACGACGACCTTGATGTCGGAAGGAGAAACGTCGAACAGCCATTTGGCCTCGATGACTTCCAGACCTTTGTTCATCATCGTCGCCGAGTCGATGGTAATCTTGGCCCCCATATCCCAGTTGGGATGCTTGAGGGCGTCGGCGGCGAGCGCGAGGGCGATTTTCTCCCTCGGCCAAGTGCGGAAAGGGCCTCCTGAGGCCGTAAGATGAATCCTGCGCAGCGGATTGGGACCGGCCGCCTGCAGGCATTGGAAGATGGCCGAATGCTCGGAGTCCACGGGCAGGACCGGAACGCCGCAGCGCCGGGCCAGCCCCATCACGACGGAACCGGCCGCCACCAGCGTCTCCTTGTTGGCCAGGGCGATGGCCTTGCCTGCTTCGATGGCCGCCACCGTCGGCCGCAGGCCGCTGAAACCGACCATTGCCGCCAGGACGATGTCCACGTCCGGAGCAGTCACCAGCGAGCAGGCCGAATCCATCCCGGCAAACACCTTGACCATCGTATCGGACAGGGCTTCCGCCACTTCCCGGTACTTGTCGGGATTGCAGATGACGACGGCGGAGGGCGCAAATTCCCGGGCCTGGGCGATGAGCCGGGCGGAAGAATTGTTGGCGACCAGCAGTTCCACTTCGAAACAGTCGGGGTGCTGACGCACCACGTCCAGGGCCTGGGTGCCGATGGAACCCGTCGAGCCCAATATCGCGATTTTCCTCTTGTCCATCAGAAATTGATATAGGTTTCCGGATTGACCGGCTCGCCGGCATACCAGAGTTCAAAGTGCAGATGTCCGTCTCCGCTGCCCATAAAAGCTACGGCGCTACCGGCCGCAGGACGGTCGCCCGCCCGGCACAGCAGCCGGTCGCAATGCCGGTAAACGCTGATGATATTGTCCGCGTGCTGCAAAATCAGGCTGTAGCCGTCATACTCGCTGTAACTGGCTGAAATCACCGTCCCGTCCAGAACGGCCTTGACCGGAGAATTGGCCGGCGCGGTCACATCGATGTAAGGGTGGGTGATGCGGTCGTAACGGAAGGACACGACCCCGCTGAGGGGCGTGAAGAAATGCTGTCCGTCTATGCCCGATGATGATTTGCTGGAACGGAGGGCGAACTGCTCCTCCGAGACCACTTCGGCCCGCAGCAGGGAATCCTGGGCCGCGACGCCGGCGGGCACGGGCCGGGCGGCGATGCGGGTGATGCTGTCGATGCCCATCGACGGTTCGCCGCTGAGCACGCGCCGCAGGTCTTCCGCATAGAGATACCACCGGGAAATCGAGGTCTCCAGCGAATCGATGCGAAGGGCGTTCTCGATGGCCGCCTTGCGCGAACGGGCGTCCGGATACCCCGGAATGAGGGTACGCAAGGGTGTATAGGCGATGACAAACCAGAAGAAGACCCCCAACAGGATCAGGGCGGCCAGGCTCATCAGCACCAGATGGCGGGGGGAGGCCTTGGCCTTCCACAAGGTACGGTGCGTCTCGTCCTCGTTGATGGTTATGCGGATTTTTCCGTGGGGCGCTCTTGTTTTTTTATCGGACATATTTGCTAACTTTGCACTTCGTTATGGACAGAATCATCGGGATAGACTACGGCAGGAAGCGAACGGGACTGGCAATCAGCGACCCGCTCGGCATCTTCGCCTCTCCCCTGGACACCATCCATCCTGCAAAGTTAATAGAATATCTCAAAAAACTGGCAGAAAAAGAGACGATAAAATGTTTTGTCGTCGGTATGCCCTACAACCTCGACGGGGCGGAAAGCGAAGCGATGAAAGACATCCGCTCCTTCCTGCCGCTGCTGAAAAAATCCTTTCCCGGCGTCCCCGTGGAAATGGAGGACGAGCGTTTCACTTCCGTCCTGGCACATCGGGCGATGATTGACGGAGGAATGAAATACAGCGACCGCCGGGACAAGGCCCAGGTGGACCGCATCAGCGCAGCCATCATCCTGCAAAGCTGGATGGACCGCCGCGCAAATGCCGCGCAGAATGAAATAAAATTGTAATATGATCAGACCCATTTATCTCTACGGCCAGGGCGTGCTCCGAAAAGTGGCGGAAGAAGCGGACCTGGACAAGAAAGAAGAACTCAAGACCCTCGTCCAGGACCTCTGGGACACGCTGGCAAAAGCGGACGGCTGCGGACTGGCGGCCCCCCAGATCGGAGAATCCTTGCGCGTGCTCATCGTGGACGGAGACGTCGTCGCCGACACCTACGACTACCTCAAGGGCTTCCGCCGCACGATGATCAATCCCGTCGTCAGGGAGCACAGCGAAGAGACCAACGTCTATTCCGAGGGCTGCCTGAGCGTCCCCGGCGTCTATTCCGATGTCCGACGTCCCGCCGTCATCACCGTGGAATACTTCGACGAGGAATTCCAGCCGCGGACGGAGACCTTCGACAAGTTCGCGGCCCGGATGATACAGCACGAACTGGAGCACCTCAGCGGGCACGTCTTCACGGACAACCTGGCTCCCATCCGCCGCAAGATGCTCGAAAAAAAGCTCCAGAACATCTCCAAGGGGAAAGTTTCCACCGCCTACAAGACCAAATGACGGAGTTCCTGCGTAAATAAGTTTTTTGTAATATGGTACGTGTCAAACCTTTTGCGGCCATCCGCCCCCCGAAAGACCTGGTAACGGAAGTGGCCGCTCCCCCCTATGACGTGATGAATTCACGCGAAGCCCTGGCGATGGCCGGAGAGAAGAGCCTGTTGCATATCACCCGTCCCGAAATCGACTTCGACCCCATCGCGGACGAACATTCGCAGCCGGTCTATGACAAGGCCGTCGAGAATTTCCGCCTGTGGAAACTGCGGGGATGGCTGGTACAGGACGCGAAACCGCAGTACTATGTCTATGCCCAGACGATGGGTATGCGGACCCAGTACGGCTTCGTCCTCTGCGCCCATATCGACGACTACGCCAAGGGTATCATCAAAAAGCACGAACTGACCCGCAAGGACAAGGAAGACGACCGGATGGTCCACGTCCGCATCCAGAACGCCAACATCGAACCGGTCTTCTTCGCCTACAAGGACAACGCGGAACTCGGCGCCATCATCGCCGACACCGTTTCCGGCGCTCCCGAATACAAGTTTACCGACGAGAACCGTTTCGTCCACAGTTTCTGGGTCATCGCGGATGATGCCGTCATCGACCGCATCACCCGCCTGTTCAACACGCAGGTGGAGGCTTTCTATGTGGCGGACGGCCATCACCGCACGGCGGCGGCCGCCCGCGTGGGTGCCGAAAAACGCGCACAGAACCCCCATCACACCGGAGAAGAGGAGTACAACTGGTTTATGGCGGTCTGCTTCCCGCAAAGCCATCTGGCCATCCTCGACTACAACCGCGTGGTAAAAGATCTGAACGGGATGGACGAAAGGACATTCCTGCGTGCGCTGGAAGAGGATTTCAAAGTGACGCTGGTCTCCGAGCCGCGTTACGAACGCCCCGCAAGGCCCTACGAACCGGCGGACCTGCACAATTTCTCGATGTATCTGGGCGGGAAATGGTACAGCCTCACCGCTCGGGAAGGCCGTTATGACGATGAAGATCCCATCGGCGTGCTGGATGTCACCATCCTGTCGCAGCTCGTACTGGACAAGCTGCTGGGAATCAAGGACCTTCGCACCGACAAGCGCATCGACTTCGTGGGCGGCATCCGCGGCCTGGACGAACTGTCCCGCCGCGTGGACAGCGGAGAGATGAAAGTGGCTTTCGCCCTCTACCCGGTTTCGATGGACCAGCTCATCCGCATCGCCGATACGGGCAACATTATGCCTCCGAAAACCACCTGGTTCGAACCCAAACTCCGTTCCGGCCTGGCCATCCACAGCCTGGACTGAAACAGGCCCTCCCGAAGACAGACGACACGGTTTTCGTCGAAAAGCGCTTTGGTGTTCTCGTCAAGCGAGAAAGTATTTTTGCAAAACAATCCCGCTTGTCTTACCTTTGTCCCACACAACCGAAACAAAACCGATGAAACCTGCCATTCTGAAATTTCTACTGTCTGTCATCCTGGGACTTTCGGCCATCATTCCGCTGTATGCGGGCAATGCCGTGTCCGGCGGAAGTACGCCGGAGGCCATCCTGCCCCAAGTCGCCAAATGGATTCCGGCCAACGGCGGAAGCCTGATTCTTGACCCATCCTGCTCTTACCGTTTGCAGGTGAAAGATGCCGCCTCCGATGAGGCCAAGGCTTTTCAGGCTTATCTGGAAGCCTGTCCCCTGGCCCTGTGCCCGGCGGACAGGAAGCCGGCCGTCATCAACATCCGGATTGAAGACAAACTGCTGAAAGACGACCGCGAAGGTGCCTACCGGATGACGATCGGACGCAAAGATGTCAGCATCCGGGCCAATGGATATGCCGGTGCCTTTTATGCCGTCCAGTCCCTGCTTCAACTGCGGGCCTCCGACGAAGAGGGCCGCATCGCCTGCGGCCGCATCGAGGATGCTCCCCGCTATGCGCACCGCGGACTGATGTTCGATGTCGTCCGGCATTTCCGGAGCAAAGCCTTCGTCCTCAAGCAACTGGACCTGATGGCACAGTTGAAGATGAACCGCCTCCACCTTCACCTGACCGACAACGAAGGCTGGCGCATCGCGCTGGACTGCGCCCCCGAAATGACACGGGAAGGGGCCTTCGGAGACAGTTGGTATTTTCACCACATTATGAGCGGGAAGCCTCTCCGCTTCGCTCAGGAGCCGGCGGACTATGTTTCCGGCACCGTCTATGACGACGGACAGACCTACGGCGGCTACTACAGCAAGGACGACCTGCGTGAAATCATCGCCTATGCCGCCGCCCGCCACATCGAAATCATCCCCGAAATCGAGTTGCCGGGACACAATATGGCCCTGCTCGCCGTCCATCCCGAATTTTACTGCACAGGAGAGCATGGCGTAAACAATGTCTTCTGCATCGGGCAGGAAGAGGCGTTTGCCTTCTTCGAAAAAGTGCTGGACGAAGTGATGGCGCTCTTCCCTTCCCGGTACATGCACATCGGAGGGGACGAAGCGAACAAATCCAACTGGAAAGCCTGCCCGCTCTGCAAGGAACGCATCGGAAAAGAAGGACTGAAAGATGAACTGGAGTTGCAGAGTTACTGCATCCGCCGCATCGAAAAGTTCATCAACGCCCACGGCAAGAAACTCATCGGCTGGGAGGAGATTCTCGAAGGCGGACTTTCGGAAAATGCCACCGTGATGTCCTGGCGGGGTACTGAAAGCGGGGTCGAATCCATCCGTATGCACCACGATGTCATTATGACCCCCAGCACCTGCTACTATCTGGACTTTGCCCAGGATGCGCCCTACAAAGAACCGATTGCATTCAATGCCTACCTGCCGCTGGAGGTTGTGTATGGCTATGAACCGGAAGAGGACATCATCGCCGCCTGCGGAGCGGATTTCGATCCGGCCATCCTGAAACATCTGCTGGGCGTGCAAGGCAATCTGTGGGCCGAATGTATCCTGGAAGACAGCCATTATGAGTATATGCTCTATCCCCGGGCCTTCGCCATCGCGGAGACCGGCTGGAGTCCCAAAGGGAGCAAAGACTATCCCGCTTTCCGGCAGAAAGCCCTGGCTCTGGCCCGGCGCTTGACCCGGCAGGGCTACCGCTGCTTCGACCTGGCTGCGGAAGCGGGCCACCGGCCCGAAGCGGCCCTGCCCGTCACCCATCTGGCCGTCGGCGCGAAGGCAAGCTGGCGCAGCGGCAACAAACCGGCAGAAACGCCCGCCCTGCTCACGGACGGCTGGCTGGGCGATTATGCCATCCGGAGGAATCCCCGGTGGAAAGACTTCGGCCGGCAGGAAATCACGGTGGACATCGACCTGGGCGAAAGCAAGGACCTGCATTATATCGGTGCCGAATTTGTCGATTACAATGTCCGCCGCTTCTGCATCCCGGAAGACACGGAATTTTCCGTCTCGGAGGACGGCGTCCATTTCATCCCCGTCGCCATTCCCCAGGTCAGGCTGCATCCGGAAAGGCAGCACTACACCATCCGGACCGTCGGCGGTCCGGTCAATGTCCGCGCCCGGTATGTCCGCCTTCATTTCAATTCCGGGAAACGGAAGGTTCGCGGATTTATCAGTGAGGTAATAATCAATTAAGCAATATGACTTTCGCAACGATTATCCAGCTGCTGATTGTCCTGGCAGCGCTTTATGTCGGCTCACGGTATGGTTCACTGGCTCTTGGAGCCATTTCCGGCATCGGCCTGGCTATCCTGGTCTTCGGTTTCGGACTCAAGCCCGGCACCCCTCCGACCGATGTCATCTACATCATCATCGCCGCCGTCACCTGCGCCGGAACGCTCCAGGCCTCCGGCGGTATGGACTGGATGATCCAGGTGGCGGAGAGAATGCTGCGCAGGCATCCGGACCACATCACCTTCCTGGGCCCGCTCGTCACCTTCTTCCTCACCGTGCTGGTCGGCACCGGGCATGTGGTCTATACCATCATGCCCATCATCTGCGACATCGCCCTGAAGAAAAACATCCGCCCGGAGCGTCCCTGCGGCGTCTCTTCCATCGCCTCCCAGGTCGGCATCACCTGTTCTCCTATCGCTGCGGCGGTCGTGGCCTTCGTCACGATTTCCAACGCCAACGGCTATATGGTGTCCATCCCGCAGGTGCTGATGGTGACCATCCCCTCCTGCCTGTGCGGTCTGATGTGCGCTGCGGCGGCCTCCTACCGCAGGGGACTGGACCTCGACAAAGACCCCGCCTTCCAGGCCCGCAAAGCCGATCCGGAGACGTATGAATATATGTACGGCCGCAATGTCACGACAATGGACAAAGAAATCAGCCCTTCGGCCAAGGCCTCCGTCTTCGTCTTCCTGGGCTCGCTGCTTGTCATCATCGGATTCGCCTTCTGCCAACTCTTCCACACGGCGGACGGACAGACCGTCGCACAGGCTATCGGGCTGCCGAAGATGAATATCTGCATCCAGATCATTATGCTGACGGCGGCCGCCTGCAACATCATCTTCTGCAAGGCCAAACCCCGCCAGGCCGTGATGGGTGCGGTCTGGCAGTCCGGAATGATTGCGGTCATCGCCATCTATGGCATCGCCTGGCTCGCCGACACCTATTTCGGCAACTATATGGATGAGATGAAGACGATGCTCGCCTCGCTCGTGACGGCCTATCCCTGGGCCATCGCCTTCGTCTTCTTCCTCGTGTCCGTGCTGGTCAACTCGCAGGGGGCCGTGGTGGTGGCGATGCTGCCCCTGGCCTTTGAACTGGGCATCGCCGGCCCGGTGCTGCTGGGCGTGCTGCCGAGCGTGTACGGTTACTTCTTTATCCCCAACTACCCTTCGGATATCGCGACGGTCAACTTCGACCGTTCCCGCACGACCGTCATCGGGAAATATCTGCTCAACCACAGTTTTATGATGCCGGGACTCATCTGCGTCACCGTCTCGACCGTCGTCGGCTACCTGATTACCAACGTCTTGTTCGCCGGCTATTTCGCCGCCATCTAATAGAGCAGCAGACCGGCCAGGGCACCGGCGACAATCAGATGAATGGGATTGACCCTGCCCCGGAAGGACAGGACGAAGGAGGCTGCGAGCAAGGCCCAGCTGGTCCAGTCCGGGAAGTTTTCGGAGACCACTTCGAAAGCGGGCAGCGCACCCGTCCAGGTGGTTTTGACCATCAGGATGACGGCGGCCGCTCCGATGAGACCCGCCACGCAGGGACGGAGATATTCCATCGTACCGGCATAGAGGGCGCTGTCGCGGAATTTCAGATAGAAACGCACAACCAGCAGCATCACCACAAAGGAAGGCAGCACCAGCGAGAGCGTGGCGACGGCCGAACCGCAGATGCCCAGCAGATGGCTGCCCGTGGCATTCATCAGCACGTCGTAGCCCACATAGGTGGCGCTGTTGATGCCGATGGGACCAGGCGTCATCTGGGAGACGGCGACGATGTCCGTAAAGGTGCTTTCGGAAATCCATGGGTGGACTACCACGACCTGGTTCTGGATGAGGGACAGCATCGCATAGCCCCCGCCGAAGGTAAAGGCGCCGATGACGAAAAACGTCCACGCCAGCTGGAGAAATAGCGTCAGGATTTCCATTGGCGGGCGTAAGTCAGGCTGAATCCAAGGACCAGGACACAGAGGATGATATAAATCGGAGAGACGTTGAGGAAGGCTACGAGGACCAGCGAAAGGACGGCCAGCCCCCAGGTCCACCAGGTCCGGCAGGACTTGCGGGCCATCCGGACCATCGGAACGGCTATCAGGGAGATGACCACCGGACGGATGCCGCGGAAGGCCGCCTCCACCCAGGGATTGTCCTTGAAAACGGAAAAGGACATCGCGACCAGCAGGATGATCAGGAAGGAAGGCAGCACGCTGCCCAGCGTCGCGGCGACGCTGCCTTTGAATCCCCGGAGCCGGTGTCCGGCAAAGATGGAGATATTGACGGCCATCACGCCCGGCGCGCTTTGGGACAGCGCCACGATATCCGGCAGTTCCTCTTCGGAAATCCATCCCCGGCGCGACATTTCGGCCTGAATCAGGGGAATCATCGCATATCCTCCCCCGATGGTAAACGCCCCGATTTTCGCAAACACCGCGAAAATCTCCCACAGGGACGCTTGAGCCTGCTCCGACGGGCAGGTGTCTTTGTGTGTAGCTTTCTGCTTCATTGCGGCGCAAAGGTACGCAAAATCCCCGACAGAACGAAAATGCCGGCAAGGGGTATCGTTTCTTCCTTTAGGCAATTATTCTTCCTTATATATGTTGAATGGATGAAATAATTTTGCTCTCGAGAAAACGACAGAACGATGGACGACAAATCAATCAAGCATACCATTCGGAGCCGGCGCAAGGAACTGGGACTGACCCAAAACAAGATGGCTGAAATGTTGGGAATCGACGAGCGGACCTATAAACTCATCGAATCCGAGCAGGGTACGAAAATGGTCTATCCCAGAATGGAAGAAATCGCCCGGGCGCTGGATTTGTCGCTGTCGGCACTCATCGGAGACAAGGAAGAAACGGATCCCGCACTGCTCAAAGACGAACGCACGCAGGCGGAAACCCTGGTGGCGGACCTGCGGATGGAACTCGCGGAAAAGGACGCGCTCATCGACAGGCTGCGAACGGAAATCGACCGCCTCAACGGCTGCATCGACGACAAAGACTTCGTCAACCGCCACCTCCGCGAGGAACTCGCCCGGCTGAATGAACGTTCTTAGTTCAAGAATTTAGCTGCCCCAGGGACGAGTTGACGGTTACGCCCTCTTCGCTTACTCCGGCCTCCCCACAGACGCTAGCATCACGGCTTTCGCAGGGGAGTAAAACGGTCTTTCCGGACGAGGGCGACGTAAAGCAGGAGGACGATGTTCATCATCAGCGAATAGAGGATGGCAGGGATGGCCATCTGTTCGTTGGCGAAGATGAAGGGGCTGGAGGCGATAGCGATGGCCTGGGCGGCGTTCTGCATCCCCACTTCGATGACGATGGTCCTGCGCTGGCGGCCGTCGGTCTTCACCAGGCGTGACAGCAGGGAGGAGCAGGCGACGGCGAGCAGAATCAGCGCGGTCACGCACAGACCGAGAATTCCAATATGCTCCAGGATGGTCTTGTGATGCTGGATATAAAAGACCGTAATCAACACCAGCAGCAGCGGAAAAGCCAGTTTGCCGAGTATCCGGTCGGTCTTTTCCGCAGCCTTGGGCCAGGCATAATGAAGACCGATGCCCAGCAGGACCGGCAGGAGCATCAGCAGCAGATTCTGCTTGATCAGATTCCCGACCGGCAGCACAATCCCGACGTTCTCCCCGACCAGACGGGTCGCCCAGCTCATCACCAGCGGGAGGGTGAAAAGCGTAATGACGCTGCTGAAGGCCGTCAGCGTGACGGACAGGGCGACATCGCCTCCGGCCAGTTTGGAAAACACATTGGACGAACTGCCTCCCGGACAGCAGGCAATCAGCACCAGTCCGATGAAAAAGACCGGCGGCAGCCGTAGCGCCCAGGCCAGAGCGAGCGCGATGAGCGGAAGCAGAATCAGCTGCCCCGTCAGCGCGACGGCGAGGGACCGGGGATGACGGAACACTTTCCCGAAATCCTCAAATTTCAGGCTCAGACCGAGGTCGAACATCAGCAGGGTCAGAATCGGAAGAACAATCCAAATAGCCATAGATCCATTAAAAATTGACTTCGTCAGGACGGGGAATGGACTTCGTATGCACGCTGCGGGCGGAGCGCTGCAGCAGATACCCGCCTGCGGAAAGCAGCAGGAGCAGATACAGCAGGATGGAAGAGGCCCGGGAAATATGGGCGCCCAGCACATAATCCTCCGGTTCGTAACGCATCACGATTTCCCCCTCTCCGGCGGGCAGGTTGGCGGCCCGCAAAATCCAGTTCGCCCGCAGCAGGGGCAGTTCCGCCGCCTGCGCTCCGGAAGAGGACTTGCCTGAAGTTGCGGCGGAATACGGCCGGTACAGGATGCGGGCCTTCCATCCGGCCGGATGGAAAATTTCGCTGAACACGGCCAGGGCCGGCGCCTGCGTACGGAAGGCGAAATGCAGTTCGTTGGGTGCATAGGACGTCAGGACAATCCCCTCACCGGTCTCCTCCGAAGCCTTTTCCGCAGCAGCCGCCGCGGAACCGTCCGCCACTTCAGGCAGCACCTGCCCGATATAATCCTTTCCGACAATCGCTTCGCGTCTCAGGTCCGTCGTACCGAGGAAGCCGATTTCTTCGTCCGGGCCGTCCGCCTCGCGGACGCTGCGAACAAGCCAGGCATTGCCGAAAGCCTGGTCGTTGACGGCCGGGCGCAGGTCGCCCTGCACGATGACATAGCGGCCGTTGAGCATCGAGACGACCGGCATCGGAGGCATCTTCTCCTCAAACTCGGACAGCGTCGCCACCTCGCCGAGCGCCTTGCCGGCCCGGGAGATTTCCTGCGAGATATAGCGGTCGATCAGGTCCTGATAACGCTGGAGCTTGACCGGGCTGTAGCCGCCGATACACTTGTGGTGATAGCATTGGAACGCGTCATTGAAGGTATTGACGCTCAAATCAAGGACCCGGAAAGAAGGGTCGGTGTCGCGATGGATGATTTTGTCCGTCTCCCGCTCGGCAAACTGTCCGGAATAGGCCTTCCGGGTCATAAAATCGTCCGAAGACAGATAGCGTTTCCCGGCGCTGAACAAATCCGTCAGCATCAGCAGGGAAATCACGCCCATCGCGAGCAGCGCCGGCTTCCCGTATCTGGAAAGGCTCCAGGCGGGCAAGGCTTGCTCTGAAGGGCCTAATTCCTTGGCACTTGCCTTCCCCGCCGAGGTCAGACGGGAGGAGACGGCCCATAGCAGCAGCGCAAAGGTAGCGGCGATAAAACCGAAGGAGCGAAGCGCATCCGCCTTCAGCAGGGCGCTCCGGTCGGCCACCAGGGCATCCAGCAGGGCGTCAGGCTGCCCTTGTTCCGCCTCGGTCAGGAAAGAACCGGCGACGGAAGGAACGAGGAAACACAGCAGGCAGAACCCGCCCGTCAAGCCGAAGGCAATCCACGCCTTGACGGTAAAGGCCTTCTTGTCGTATCCGCCTTTGAGGATTTTGTCCAAAACCAGGAATGCCAGGATGGGAACGGTCAGTTGCAAGGTCGTCAACGCCATCGATACCGTCCGGAACTTGGAGTACATCGGGGCATACTCGAAAAAAAAGCGGGTGAAGGCCATAAAATGATTGCCCCAGGCCAGGAAGGAGGCGAGCACCGTCGCCGCCAGCAGCCACCATTTTTCCTTGCCGTCAAAAAGCAGCAGTCCCAGCACAAACAGGAAGCAGGCGATGGCGCCGAGATACATCGGACCGGCCGTGAACGGCTGCGGCCCCCAGTATTCCTGAAAATAAGCCGCGTATTCCGGATGTCCGGCGCTGCGCAGCAGCTTGTAGGTCTCGCCGCTCTTGGGCAGGCCCTCGGAAATGCCTCCCCGAAAGTTGGGAATCATCAGGTTGGGCATCTCATCGATGCCGTAGGACCATTGGGTGGCATACTCGAGGTCCAGGCCTTTCTTATTGTGGGTATCCGAGTCGGAAGAGAGTTCCGAACCGCCGCGCATCGTATATTGCGTATAGTTGTAGGTGGGGATGAGTTTGTTGGCATTGGTGGCGATGCCCACGCCGCCCATCACCAGCAGGAGCGCCGAGGCGACGCAGAAATTACGCAGGCCCGCCCTGCGCTGCGGGGAAGGGCGCCGGAGGATATCGACCGTCAGGGTGACGACATAGAGCAGGATGACCAGGGCCAGGTAGTAGGAAATCTGGACGTGGCCCGCCTTGATCTGCATACTCAGCGCCAGGGCGAACAGCACGGAACCCGCCACGAGGGAGGAAAGCACGTCTTTGAGCGCCGGGAAGGCATCCGCAGGGGCGGGCGCTCCCGGCCGCGCAGCTGAACGGTATTCTCCCAGGGCCTTCCGGTAGGTATAGACCAGGGCTGCCAGCACCCAGGGCATAAAGGCGATGGCCTGCATCTTGGCGTTGTGCCCCACCTGGATAATCTGCATATTGTAGGAACAGAAGGCCACGGCCACGGCGCCGGCGACCGACAGGAGCGGATGGATGCCGAAAGCGAGCATCAGCAGGAAGGCCCCCAGCAGGTTGACGAAAAGAAAGGACGCGGGACGATCCAGCGCCATCAGGGCCTTGTAAATCCAGCGCGTATAGTCCCCCTCGAAATCATCGTACATTCCGACGGTGGGCATTCCTCCGAACATCGAGCCCGTCCAGAGCGTCTTGTCATCGGGATGGGCCGCGTTCCAGTCGTGGATTTCCCGGGACATTCCCTGCCATTGGGAAATGTCTGCCTGGTTGAGCACCTTGCCGTCGAGCACGTCCGGCACGAAAAGATAGGACAGCGCCACAAAAAAGATAATGATGCCGGTATAAAGGGCTATGGATTTAAGCGGGAAACGGTTCATCGTTCAAGCGGATTATATTTTGGGTTGTTTTGGAGCGGAGGTGCCTTCCCGGCGGGTCATTTCCTCCAGCAGACGGGCCATCGCCGCGGCCGTACTGCGGCGGGAATAGCGGGCTACGGTCTCCCCGTCCGGAGCGAAAAGGGCCCGGCCTCGCCAAATGTCATCGACAAAGGCAGCCATTCCGGCCTTATCCTCCCAGTCGAAGACTTCGCCGGCTCCGACCCCTCCGGGGAAAGAGGACGATACGATACGGGCCATCGCCCCGTCCGGCGCACCGATCCCGAGGACGGGACGGCGGGCGCCGAGATATTCGAAGAGTTTGCCGGGCAGGACGGCCCGGTATTCCGGCTCCTTGCGAAGGGGCAGCAGCAGGATGTCGGCCGCCAGTTGTTCGCGCACGGCTTCCGCGTGCTCCTGATACCCCCGGTCCGTCAGATAAGGCGTCAGTCCCGCCGCAGCAATGCTTTCCAGCACTTCCCGGTCGGTTTTCCCGACCAGGCGAAGTTGCAGGCTTGCGGCAAAAGAAGGGTCGGCCGCACATTTTTCGGCCAGCACCTCCCATAAGGCGGCAGGAATGCCGTCGCGGGCGAAAAGGCCGGTATGGGTGATGCGGAAGGCGGGACGCGACGGAGCCGGAACGGGGGCCTGCCGGTAATCGTCCTCGTCATAGCCGTTGGTGATCAGCGCCACCGGCGTCCCGGTCATCCGCCGGAATTCATCCTGCACCATCGGGGAAACCGCCACGACCCGGTCGGCATCGTCCAGCACCCGTTTTTCCAGAGCTTCGTGCCGATGCCGGGCGAAAGGGGTCAGGGAGAGATGTTTGAAATAGAAAACCTTCGTCCAGGGGTCGCGGAAATCCGCTACCCAGGGTATGCCGGTCGCCCGGGAAACGCCCCGCGCAATCAGATGCATACTGTGCGGCGGCCCGGTACTGACGATGGCATCCACCGGATGCTCGCGAAGGTATTGCGTCAAGAAACGGACGCTCGGCCGGACCCAGAGGCATTTGGGGTCGGGAATGAAGAGATTGCCGCGCAGCCACATCGCAATGCGTCCGGCCAGGCTTCTGCGGCCGCCGTCCACGGGGTTGACACGGGGGGCGGCCGCCTTTTCCCGACGGAAAAGGCCCGCATACAGGACGTAGGGTTCCACGATCCGCCGCCGGATGACTTCCACGTCCGCCACTTCCGCCCCGAGGCTTTCATCCCGGGCCGGCGCTTCCGGATTGGAAGGCGTATAGACCACCGCCTGCCACCCTTCCGCCGGCAGATACTTGGCAAATTTCACCCAGCGCTGCACGCCGCTGCCTCCGGAAGGCGGCCAATAATAGGATATGATCAGTACCTTTTTCATCCGTCAAGGGATTCAATCTTCAAAAATAGTAAAAAATTGGAAGAAAATCCGTAATTTTGTCGGAACAGGTAATTGAAAAAGATATGGCAGCCGGTGATACATTGACCCCGATGATGAAACAATTCTACAGCGTAAAGGCGCAGCATCCCGAAGCGTTGCTCCTTTTCCGCTGCGGAGACTTTTACGAGACTTACGGAGAAGATGCGGTCACCGCCAGCAAAATCCTCGGCATCGTGCTCACGCGCCGCTCCAACGCGGAAGAGACGGCTATGGCCGGGTTCCCCTACCATTCCATCGAGTCCTACCTGCCCAAACTCGTCCTCGCCGGGCACAAGGTGGCCGTCTGCGACCAGCTGGAAGACCCCAAGCTGGCCAAGAACATCGTCAAGCGCGGCGTGACCGAACTGGTCACCCCGGGGGTCGCCCTCAACGAGCAGCTGCTCAAGCAAAACGAAAACAACTATATCGCCGCCATCTGCGTCGGGCAGAAAGACCAGTACGGCATCGCCTTTCTGGATGTATCCACGGGCAGTTTCCAAGTGTCCGAAGGCTCCCTGGAATACCTGAACACCCTCATCAGCAGTTTTGCGCCGAAAGAACTGCTCCTGCCGCGCGAGTACCAGCGTTTCCTGGAGGACAAAATCGAGGGGAAATACTACATTTCCACCCTTGAGGAATGGGCCTTCATCTATGACAACGCCGTGGAGAAACTCAAGACGCAGTTCCAGACCCGTTCGCTCAAAGGTTTCGCCATCGAGCGCAAACCGCTGGGCATCACGGCCGCCGGAGCCCTGCTCATCTATCTGGAACAGACCCAGCCCGCCGGGATGAAAAACATTTGCAGCATCAGCCGCATCGACGAGGGCAAGTTCGTCTGGATGGACCTGTTCACCCTGCGTAACCTGGAAGTGTTCCAGTCCTCCGCCGGACGGGACGGGGTGGCGCTCGTGGATGTCATCGACCGCTGCGCGACGCCGATGGGTGCCCGGGAACTGCGGAAGTGGCTCTCCCTGCCCATTATGGACGTGCAGGAACTGAACGGACGCTATGACTGCGTGGACTTCTTCCGCCTGCATTCCGAAACGCTCTCGGCCCTGCGGGAAAAACTCTCCGGCCTGGGCGACATCGAACGGCTGCTGGCCAGAGCCGCGGCGGGGAAAATCCTGCCGCGTGCCACGCTCCAGCTGGGCAAGGGCCTGGGGCAGCTCCGCCCCATCCTGGACCTGTGCAAGGACTCCGGCTGCGAAGCCCTCGACCAGCTGCTCTCCGGCGTGAACGACTGCGAAGGGCTTTCGCAGGAAATCATCCGGACGCTCTGCAAGGATACGGCCCCGATGCTCGGCAAAGGAGACGTCATCGCCGCCGGCGTCAACGAGGAACTCGACGCCCTCCGCCGGCTTTCACGGGAAGGCAAACAGGTGCTGCTGGACATCCAGCAAAGGGAAATCGAGCGCACCGGCATTCCCTCGCTGAAAGTGGGCTACAACAATGTCTTCGGTTATTATCTGGAAGTCCGCAACGGACACAAGGACAAGGTGCCCGCCGACTGGGTCCGCAAACAGACCCTCGTCAGTTCCGAACGCTACATCACCGACGAACTCAAGCAATATGAGGAACAGATTCTGGGGGCCGAAGAAAAAATCTATGTCCTGGAATCCGGCATCTACGGCGAACTGGTACGGAAAATCCAGGAAAACATCGTAGCCATCCAGTCCGACTGCCGCATCCTGGCCCGTCTGGACCTGCTTTCCTCCTTCGCCTTCCTCGCGATACACAACCGCTACTGCCGGCCCGTCGTGGACGGCGGCTCCGTCATCGACATCAAGGACGGCCGCCATCCCGTCATCGAAACCCTGATGGAAGCGGGCGAAGAGTACATCCCCAACGACATCTACCTGGATACCGAAAAACAACAGATCATCATTCTCACCGGTCCC
>CADBLM010000029.1 GCA_902795445.1 uncultured Bacteroidia bacterium | reverse complement strand
ATTTCGGCCGTTCCCTCCATATCCGCGAGGCCAAGGAAACCCTCTCCTTCGCCGAGAATTTCCTCTATATGCTCAAAGGCCCCAAGTACACGATGCTGGAGGCCAAGACGCTGGACGTGCTGATGATCCTGCACGCCGAGCACGGCGGCGGCAACAATTCGACCTTCACCGTCCGCGTAACCTCTTCCACGGGTACCGACACCTACTCTTCGATTGCGGCCGGCATCGGCTCGCTCAAGGGGCCCAAGCACGGCGGCGCCAACCTCAAGGTCAGCGATATGATCGAGCACCTCAAGGAGCGCATCAACAACTGGAACGACGAGCAGGAAATCGAAGAATACCTGACCCGGATGCTTCGCAAGGAGGCCTATGACCACAGCGGCCTGATTTACGGCATCGGCCACGCCGTCTATACCAAGTCCGACCCCCGTGCCGTCCTGCTCAAGGAAATGGCGCAGAAACTGGCTGCGGAAAAGAGCCGCCTGGAAGAATTCGAATTTCTCCAGCGCATCGAGCGCGTGGCCATCGAGACGGTTTACAAAGTCAAGGGCCGCAGCAAGCTGATGTGCGCCAACGTGGACTTCTATTCCGGCTTCGTTTATGATATGCTGGGCATTCCCCAGGAAATCTATACGCCGCTCTTCGCGATGGCCCGTTCCGTGGGCTGGTGTGCGCACCGCAACGAGGAACTGAACTTCAACGGCAGCCGCATCATCCGTCCGGCGTACCGCTGCATCACCGACGAATACGAATATACGCCCATTTCCGCCCGTTAGCCGGCGGCTTGAAAATCGACGAAAGAATGAATGCCCCTGCACTGAAAGATGCCTGTGTGAAATGGATTGCGGAGTGGTTTGCTCCTTTCGGTCGCTCTTCCTGCGCCGTGCTCGGAATGAGCGGCGGCAAGGACAGCACCGTGGCGGCCGCCCTCTGCGCCCGGGCCATCGGCCCGGAGCGGGTCGTGGGCGTCGCCCTGCCTTCGGGCGGCCAGAGCCTCAATGAGGCCGACGAAATCTGCCGCTATCTCGGCATACGATTTCTCTGCCTGAACATCGGCGAGGCGGAAGCGGCCTGCCGTCGGCTGGGAGCGGCCCTGCCGGAAGGGGAGTTCTCCGCGCAGACGGTGCTCAACATCCCGCCGCGTCTGCGGATGACGATGCTCTACGCCGTTGCCCAGAGCGTGGGCGGGCTGGTCGCCAATACCTGCAACCTCAGCGAGGATTATATCGGCTATGCCACCCTGTACGGGGATGCGGCCGGTTCTTTCTCTCCGTTGGGACGGCTCTGCGTGCGGGAGGTCCTGGCCGTCGGGCGTTCGCTCGGCCTGCCGGAGAAATGGGTCGGGAAGACCCCGGATGACGGCCTGCCCGGTTCGATGCCCGACGAAGCCAAATTCGGCTTCACCTATGCCGTCCTCGACCGTTATATCCGCGAGGGTGTCTGCGAGGACCAGGCTGTCAAGGCCAAGATCGACCGGATGCACAGGGCCAACCTGTTCAAGACGGAAATCCTCCGGATTCCGGCTTTTCTGCCCGATGCATCTTTGCTGTAGCAATTCTTTAAATAAATATACTTATGATACGTTCTATCAACGAGAAAGTAAAATATATCGGAGCCGATGACCTGGACCTGGACCTCTTTGAGAGCCAGTATATCGTTCCGGAAGGGGTCTCCTACAATTCCTACGTCATCCTGGACGAGAAAGTCGCCGTGCTGGATACCATCGACGCCCGCAAGGCGGAGGAGTGGAAGTCGAATCTCTCGGAGGCGCTCGCCGGACGGCAGCCGGATTATCTCGTGGTCCATCATCTGGAGCCCGACCATTCCGCCCTCATCGGCTGGGCCTTGCAGACCTATCCTTCCCTCCGTCTCGTCGCCAGCGCAAAAGCCGTTGCGATGCTGCCCCAGTTCTTCGAGGACATCGACCTGGAAGGCCGTACCCAAGCGGTCAAAGAAGGGGAGGTGCTGTCCTTGGGCAGTCACAGCCTGCAATTCATCGCCGCGCCGATGGTGCACTGGCCCGAGGTGCTGATGTCCTACGATGCCGCGGACGGCTGCCTGTACAGCGCGGACGGCCTGGGCAAGTTCGGCGCGCTCTCGAAATGCGGCTTCTACGGCCGGGAGGACGGCGACTGGGCCTGTGAGGCACGCCGGTATTATTTCAATATCGTGGGCAAGTACGGCGCCCAGGTGCAGGCCGTCCTGAAAAAGGCGGCCGGGCTGGATATTAAGACCATCCGCCCCCTGCACGGTCCCATCCTGGAGGACCGGCTCGACGATTACCTGGGGCTGTATGTTACCTGGAGCAAGTATGACGTAGAGACCGTAGGGATTTGCATCGCCTGCGCTTCCATCGACGGAGGTACGCTCGCGGCCGCAGAAAAACTGGAAGAAATCCTCAAGGCCAAGGGCGCGTCCCGTGTCGAGTGTGTCGATTTGTCCCGCAGCGATATCGCGGAAAACGTGGAAGACGCCTTCCGCCATTCCAAACTGGTGCTGGCCGCCGCTTCCTACGACGGGGGACTCTTCACGCCGATGTACGATTTTATCCACCGTCTCCAGATCAAAGGGTACACCCGCCGGACGGTCGCATTGCTCGAAAACGGCTCCTGGGCTCCTTCCGCGGCCCGCGTAATGAGGGAAATGCTCGCCGGAATGAAGGACGTGCGGGTCATCGACCCCGTCGTCACCATCCGCAGCCGGATGAAAAAATCCGACCTTCCCGCCTTGGAGGCTCTGGCCGACGCCATCCTGAACGCCTGATTCACCTTTGTAACCATACACTGATATGCTTGCTCTCAGCCAAGGAAACTATGTGGATACCCTGACGCCGGAGATGAAAGCGCTCCTGCGCGGCATCCGTCACGTGTCCCTCGATATGGACGGGACCATCTATCTCGGAAGCACCCTCTTTCCCTATACCCTTCCTTTTCTAAAGAAACTGGGACGTCTGGGCATCGACTACTGCTTCCTGACCAACAATCCCACCCGTTCTCTCGACGACTACATCGCCAAACTGCACAAGTTGGGCGTTCCCTGCGGCGAAGGACAGATGTACAGCACGACCGCTGCGGCCATCGACCATATCAAAACCCATTATCCCGACGCCCGCCGGCTTTTCCTGCTGGGAACCCCTTCGATGATTTCCCAGTTCGAGGCGGCCGGATTCGTTTCCTGTGCGGACGACCCCTCCGACCGTCCGGATGCCGTCGTCGCGGCCTTCGATATGACCCTGACCTATTCCCGTCTCTGCCGCTGTACCTGGTGGGCTTCGCAGCGGGAGATTCCCTATATCGCAACCAATCCCGACTGGGTTTGCCCGACGGACGAGCAGACCATCCTGGTGGACTGCGGGTCCATCTGCGCCTGTATCGAAGCTGCCTGCGGCCGCAAGCCGGATATGGTCATCGGCAAGCCCAATCCGGGCATCCTGACCGGCATCCTGGAAAAGAACGGCATCGCTCCCTCGCAGGCGGCGATGGTCGGCGACCGGCTCTATACCGATGTCAAGACAGCCCTCAATGCCGGTGCCTGCGGCGTATTGGTCCTGTCCGGCGAAACGACGCTGGAGACGGCCCTCTCTTCCGCTCCCGAAGACCGTGCCACGCTCATCTGCGAGTCCATCGATGAACTGGGACAACTGCTTGAGGAGGCCCGCCGGTAGATGGACAGTGTACGAATCGACAAATACCTGTGGAGCATCCGGGCGTTCAAGACCCGGACCGATGCGACGCAGGCCTGCCGGGGAGGAAAGGTAAGGGTCAACGGTGCGGACGCCAAGCCTTCCCGGGACGTCAAGGCAGGGGACCTCATTACGGTCCGCAAAGGCCCCGCCACTTTTACTTATAAGGTCAATGAACTCGTCGCCAAACGGCAGGGAGCCAGGAACGTCGCCGCATTCGCCGACAACCTGACCCCGCAGAGCGAACTCGACAAGCTGGTCCGTCCCGTGGAGACGGTCGCCTTCCGGCGCGACCCCGGCGCCGGCCGGCCGACCAAAAAGGACCGCCGTCAGCTCGATGCCCTGACAAGGGATGTAGCGCGGAGCCGGCCCGTCCCGGTATCCGAACCGGAAGAGGAGGATGTGGACGCCTGGATGGATGATGAATGGCTGAAAGACCTTGAGGAAGAGTGGAACGATATGGAAACCGATAACTTGATATAATATAGATGGAGAAATATCGTCTCAATCCTTTTCTCCGGCAGGTTGCCGCACATTATCTGCAAAAGACCGCCTCCGGGACGGAGGCTCCTTCCTTGGACGAGTTGTGTTTCGTGTTGCCCAACCGCCGCTCGATACTCTTCCTGCAAAACTATTTCAAACAACTCTACGGCCGGCCGATGCTCGCACCGCGGATGGTGACCATCAACGATTTCCTTTATCAGTTGTCGGGAGAATGCCAGACGGACCGGGTGACCCTCCTGATGATGCTCTACGACTGCTATCGGGAACTCCGGCCCGATGCGGAGCCGCGGGATGAGTTTATCTTCTGGGGGGATGCCCTCCTGGGCGATTTCTCGGATGTCGATAAATATGATTGCGACCCCCGGCGCATTTTTATCAACATTTCCGATTTCAAGAATCTGGACTGGGGGCTCGATGCGCTCAATCAGGAGCAGCAGGAGGCCTTGCAGCGTTTTGTCAGCAACTTCTTCGCCGGTTCCCGCAAAGGAAAACACGACGCCCGCGAACAATTCCGGAAGATATGGAATCTGCTGTACCCTCTGTATGCACGCTTCAACGAGGTCCTGGAAGAGAAAGGCTGCTCCTATGAAGGCCGGGTTTACCGCCGCGCCCGCGATTTGTTTGCCGTACGTCCCGCCGTCGATATCCTCGATGAAGTATTTCCGGGAACGCGCCGCTATGTGTTTGCCGGACTGAATATGCTGACCGAATGTGAGCGTTTCATCCTCAAACAGATGAGCAAGCGCAGCGGCCTCGCCGAGTTCTGCTGGGATTACCCCGGCGCGTGGATTGCCCAGGATGACAACCGCGCCTCTTTCCTGCGGCGCAATGAGGAAGATTTTCCTCCGGCTTTCCCCCTTGAAACGGTCACCGGAACACCCCAAATCAATGTCCTTCCGGTTTCATCTGCCGTCGGTCAGACCCGGCAGCTG
The DNA here is from genome assembly GCA_902795445.1 of uncultured Bacteroidia bacterium. Taxonomy (GTDB): domain Bacteria; phylum Bacteroidota; class Bacteroidia; order Bacteroidales; family UBA932; genus Cryptobacteroides. The sequence continues at coordinate 1,926 of CADBLM010000029.1, read as the reverse complement.
CCGGCCATCCTGACGCAGTGCGGCATCTTGCCTCCGCCGTCTTCCGCGAATATGGACGCGGACCTTCGCCTGGAAAGTTGCGCGCTGATTCTTCCGGACGAGAGCCTGATGATGTCCGCGCTCAGTGCCATTCCGGACCCCATCAGTTCCGTCAATGTCACGATGGGCTATCCCATTTCCCAGAGCGACCTCTATCCTTTTTTGTGCCAGTTGCTTTCCCTTCAACTGAATATACGCAGGCCGGGCGCGGATGCCGGACCGGATTCCTCCGGACCGCGCTTTTACCACAAACCGGTCTGGGCCATCTTTTCTTCGCCCGTCTTCAAACTCTTCTTCTCCCGTGAGTCCGGCCTCGAACAGCAGGTCCGTGACATCAAGCAGGAGGCTCAATACTATATCCCGGTCTCGTCCCTGTCCGGTTCTCCGGCGCTTGATTTGATTTTCCGTCCCGTCGTCAATGACCCCGCGTCCGCCGATGCCGGACAAATCCGTCAGTTGGCAGACTATCTCCTGTCTGTCTTGATGGAAACGGGGCAGTTGCTATCCCAGAATAGCGGGAGACCCTTTGAGGCGGCGTTTGCCAAGGCGGCCTGTCAGTCCGTCAGCCAGTTGATGGCCAAGGAACTGCCGGTCCGCCCGTCCACCTTCGCCCGGATTGTGGAAAACCTCCTGGCGGGACTTTCCATCCCTTTCGAGGGAGAGCCGCTGAGCGGCTTGCAGGTGATGGGCCCCCTGGAGTCCCGTTGTCTGGATTTTGAAAATTTGATTGTCCTTTCCTGCAACGAGGGCGTATTTCCCCGCAAAAGTGTCAGCGCCTCCTTTATCCCGCCCGAACTCCGTGCCGGCTTCGGTTTGCCGACCTATGAGAATCAGGATGCGATGTGGGCCTATTATTTCTACCGGATGATAGCCCGTTCCCGCCAGGTCTGGCTGCTCTATGACAACCGGACCGAGGGACTCAAGAGAGGGGAGGAAAGCCGCTTCATCAAGCAGTTGCGCTATCATTTCAATGCGGATATCATCGACTGGACGGAAGACTTGCGTCCGGTTGTCGCAGCGGAAGAGGATGCCGAAAAGGACCGGGTGGAGAAGACGGAGGAGATGATGGCGCTGATTGACGGAATGACGTATTCCGCTTCCACCCTGGAAAAATATGCCTCCTGTCCGATGTGGTTTTATTTTGCCAAGGTGGAAGGCCTTTCCGCGCCGGCGGAAGTCAGCGGGTATCTGGACGGAAGTATGCTGGGAGACGTTTTCCACCATACGATGGAAGCCCTGTTCCATAGCGATGAAAAAATGAAGGCGGATGAGAATCCGGACAAGCGGGACCGTTCCCAAAAGACGCCCGGAATGCCGCAGGTTACCTCTGCCCGCCTGAAAGACTGGCTGGGCCGCGAGGAGGAACTCCGCTGGAAAATCCATTCGCTCATCCGCCACAAACTCAAGGTCGGCCAGGTGTCCGGCCGCAACATCGTGATGGCCGAGGTGATTCTCAACTATGTGCTCAACACACTGAAAGCGGAACTGGCCTATCTGAAGGAACATAACGCCGACCATTTCAACGTCATCGATTTGGAGCATCCCTTCTCGATGGATTACCTCGGCGTCCGTTTCTGCGGCTATATCGACCGGATTGACTGTTTGGACGGCGGCCCGGTGCGTATCGTCGATTACAAGACCGGCAGCGACGATGCTTCCTGCCTGAAACTGAAGGCGGAGACCGTGGACAAGGCCTTCACAGACTACAAATTCAGGGCGGCCATCCAGTTCCATCTGTATGATGCCGCCTGGCAGTCGGAACATCCGGGAGCAAGCCTGCTCAACGCAATGTACGTGCCCTATGCCTTGTCCGACAAAGTCGTACCGGAAGATTGTCCGCAGGAAGCCGGCTTTACGCAGGCCCTGAAGGACAGACTTCAGGGGATT
>CADBLM010000028.1 GCA_902795445.1 uncultured Bacteroidia bacterium | reverse complement strand
CCGTTGCCACGGCCCATGATGCCGGCCGTGTAAGAAAACTGGTTGCTGCTCTCATATCCCGTGCTGTACACATCCCCCGACAGGGAACAATCCTCCACGGAAGTCGTGAAGGCATAGCCTACCAGACCGCAATAAGGACCGGTCGTTTTGAGCAGGAGATGCTGGAAAACAAGATTCTTGATGGAGGCATCCGTGCAATGGACAAAAGGACAAGCCGGCGTACCGTCCGTTTTGACGATTTTAAAAGCGTTGACAGTGTGATTTCGACCGTCCATATGCCCTTTAAACGGGGCGCTTTCCGAGATACCGAAGGAAAGAGGCGTAACCGTAGAAAAATCCAAATCCGCCCCGAGGGCATACCAGGCGGCATTCAAAGTACCGGTGGCGTCTTCCACAGCCGCCGCAGCCCGCTCGTTCCATTGCTCCGCCGTACGAATCATATACGGGTCGCTTTCCGTCCCGCTGCCTTGCGGATCAATCTCTTTGGAGGTACGGACAAAAGCGGAGAGGTCCAGGTCGAAACGGACAAAATGCGTGATGCTGCGGGAGGATTGTTCGGGAAGCGCATCCGTGCGTTCTTGCGTGTATCTATTTTTATCTGTGTTCACCTCGATGGATTCCACCGCGCAAGAAGCGCCGGAAGCCCAACTCATATAGATCCGGGCGCCGTCTTCCGCCGTCCGACCCGTCAAGGCAAAGGGCGTCTCCAGCGTCACCGTCGTGCTTTTGCCTCCGGCCTTTAATACAACGGATTCCAGAATTTCCCCTGCGTCAAAGGCGCCATAAATCCGGAATTGGAGAAGATCCGACAAGGAGCGAAGCTGGATCGCGTCAGCCCCATATTGTCCGCTGTCTGTCTTATACAGGTCAGCGGAAGTCATCTGCGCGACAAAGGGGCAATAGGAAAGATTCACCTCCCCTTCCCGGACCTGCATCTGCTCGGTCGGAACCGAGCTTTCCATCCGGCCCTGATCCGAAAGGGTCACCGCCGCATCTGCGGGGATTACGAGGCCTTTGAAGTCGTCCCAGGTCACGGAAGTCGAAGAAAGATCCACCAGACCGGAGAAACAGCCTTTCTCGCTGGAGGCCAGCTGCTTCCTTTGCACCGCATCCGGCTGGGCAAAGAGCAAGGAAACGCTCTCCTCTCCCGTCCAGTAAAAAGCGAAAGCGGGAATCAGCCCGACTTTCGATTCCACGGACAATCTGGGCAGTGTAGGGGTGAGGGTTAATTCCAGTTTCGGGCCAAGATTATCTTTCCCAGGGTCAACCGCTTCGCCCTTTTCCGCTTCCTTGACACAGGAAACGAGAAGCAGGGAGAACAGCCACAGAATCCTTATCGATTTTCTCATAGTTTATAACAACTGTTACCAAACGGGCACGGTTTCTTGCCACAGTTCCACGGAAGAGGTGGAAGAGCTGGACTTTTGCACATTCACCGTACACAGAACCGTCTCGTTGTCTTCGCCGGCGAAGAGGATAGACACCACCGCCGTACCTTCCGCGCCGGTGCTGACCAGCGTGGAGCCATTGACTTGCAGGATGTCGTTGTTGCTTCTCAGCGTGTAGGCGGTCGCGGGAAGGGTGACGGGCGACGCTCCGTCAAAAGCGTACAAAGTCACCTGTGCGCTGGCACCCTGGGCCATCGCCACCGTACCGCCGACGGTCGCATTGGCAGAAGCAAGGCTGAAACGGTTGGAGATGGCACTGACGGCTGTAACGGAGGCGCCGCAGCCATCAGGCGTGACGGCCCGGATGACGGACTCGCCGTACCAGGCATAGCCTTCGGCTCCGGCCGGCGTGCCGAGCGCAAAATTCAGCAATCCTGCCTCGGACACCGTGGCGGCGGCAGCGGAAGCACTCCACTGGTAAGGATGGCTCTCGCCGTCGTTGGAGACGGCGCCCAGTTGCATTTGCTTGCCGGGCCAGCCGTACAACTGGGCCGGCGCAACTTCGCCGCCGAAAGTGATGGCCACCTTGTAGGAAGCACCCGCCCCCACGATGACCAGGCAGGAGGCTTTGAGGGCATTGACCGTTTCGGCCAGCACATAGGCCGTTCCTTGGGAGACCGCGCTCACCCGGCCTTCCGCATCCACCGTCACGCGGGAAGGATTGGTCGAAGACCATTTGATCGTCTTGTCTGCAGCCGTGGAGGGCAGGATATGAGCGGTCAACCGGGTCGTCTGTCCCGGTTGCAACGTCAGTTCCACCTCGGAAAGCGTGATGCTTTTGGGCTGGATTTCATCCCCCGCCGACTTGTTCGAGCAAGCCCCGGCGAGGCACAGGGCGGCGACGACGGCCGCCACCCGCAAAGTTGTATGCAATGCTTTCATCATCGTACTTATTGGGCTTGGTAGGCGCCGGGGGTCCAGCCGGTGGCGGGACGGTCATTACCGAGGGCATCCTTGTCAATCGCGCCGATGGAATTGAGCCAACCGTAGAAACCTGCATATTTTTCGCTTGTCGAAGTCTGCGTAGTCTCAAAGGTGACTTTGGTGTTGCTGTCAATTTCCTGATTGATATTGGAGGACT
>CADBLM010000027.1 GCA_902795445.1 uncultured Bacteroidia bacterium | reverse complement strand
GGTTGACGGTCTTCCAGTCCTTGACGGCGGGGATGATGCCGAGTTCGATGATTTCGTCACGCATCTTGCAGAGGTGGGCATAGGAGGCTTCCAGTTCCTTGATTTCGGAAAGGGTGCCGGCCGGCTCGCAGAAATGCACGCCCTGGGCGTCGATGACGGAGGGCATCGCCATCATCACGTTGTTGAAGGTGCCGTTGTTGACATAGCAGCCGGCGGGCCAGGTGAATTTCTCACCACCCATCGCCGCCTCGATCATCTTCACGGCGTTGTAGGCCGGGCTCTGGAAGGAAGAACGGCCGCGCAGCTTGATGATATTGGAGCCGCCCTGGACGGTTTCCTGCTTGATTTGGGCGAACTCTTCGGCGCTCAGGCCCATCTGGGAGAGGGGCTTGCCGTCGATTTTTGGCCTGGGAGGCGAACACCGCCATCGCTTCGCCGTGACCGCCGTAGGTCATCGCACCCGTGACCTTGCTCTGGGGCACGCCGAACTTCTGGGCGAGGGCCGTCTGGAGACGGGTGGAGTCGAGGGCCGCGAGTGTCGTCACCTTTTCGGGGGCGAGGCCGGAGTGCAGCAGCACGACCAGACCGGTGAGGTCGGCCGGGTTGAAAATCACGACGATGTGCCTGACATCGGGGCAGTATTTCTTGACGTTCTTGCCGAAATCCTCAGCAATCTGGCAGTTGCCCTTGAGCAGGTCCTCGCGGGTCATCCCTTCCTTACGGGGAGCGCCGCCGGAAGAAATGATGTATTTGGCGTCCTTGAAGGCGACGGCGGGATCGGTGGTCCAGGTAATGTTGGCACCCTCGAAAGCGCAGTGGTTCATCTCGGCGACCACACCCAGCAGACCCGGCTCGTACACGTCATACAGGCAGATGTTCGGGGTCAGTTTGAGCATCAGTGCCGTCTGGGCCATATTGGAACCGATCATTCCGCCGGCTCCCACAATGACCAGTTTGTCATTCGTCAGATAGTTCATAGCGATATTATTTTATTGATTCTTGGCAAAAATTTCACATTGCCGGGGCAATGCGGATGCAAAGTTAAAAAAAAATCCTATATTTGCGGACGATTACTAACAAAAGATGGAACCTCCGAGTCCGATAAGCACCCTCATCAAGACGGATAGTCTCTCTGACGACCCGTTATCGTGCCGCATCCAACCCGTGACATACGCCCCGGCATTCCGGCCGGAGTATGGTGTATCGCCGCTTTCCCAGGCAGGAAGCGGCCGTACCGTTCTGTCTTAACACCTTTTTTATGGGACTTTATTTAAGAAAGAAATTAGAAAACAAAGCAGAAGTGTCGGTCTGGCAGATTACCGAGAGCGAAGAAGAACTGAAGGCGCTCGTGTCCGTGCCGACCGATGAAATGGAAGAAATCCAGTTGATTCAGAGCGAATCTCTCCGCAAGCAGAAACTGGCGGTCCGGGCCCTCATCGGCGAGGTGTTCGAAGAAAAGATGTACCTCAACCACCACGACAACGGGCAGCCGTACCTGGAAGGCTGCGTCACCAATATCAGCATCACCCACACCGACAAATACGTCGCCATCATCACCCACGACGAACTGGACCTCGGCATCGACTGCGAGAGCCTGGACCGCGACTTCTCCGCCGTGGAGAAAAAAGCCCTAAGCGAAGAGGAAATCGACGACCTGGACGAAGACCGCAAGAACGAGCAGCTCGCCATCTACTGGTGCGCCAAGGAAGCCATCTACAAGCGGATGTCCATCGGCAACGTGGATTTCGCCGAACAAATCGAGCTTGACAAGTTCCGTCCCAAAGGGGAAGGCGAGCTGGAAGCCACCTTTATCCACAAGGACGGCCACGAAGAAGAATTCGAGCTCGAATACATCACTTTCGACCGCCACGTCCTCGTCTGGCTGGTCGGGTAACGGGCGGACTTTATTTTCCCTCTTTCAGATAAAAATCTTTCAACGGGCGGTAGCCCAGTTCGGCCATCAGGGCATCCCAATCGGCTGGCAATTCGATTTTGAGGGTGGCATAGCCTCCGCCCGGCATCGTCTGCACCTTGTTGCGGGCGGCGTCGCCGGTAATCAGAAAAGCCGTCATCCCCCGTTTCATCGTCGGCACGGTCATCTGTTCGGACTCAGGAGAGTCGTACCAGGCGGGCGTGGGCGTCATTTCTCCCCCCTCGTCCTTGCGGATATGCCCCTGATACTGCCGGAGCGTATGCGCTCCCCCGTCCTTCGCCCCGCCGGGATTGGCGTAATAATTGGCAAAAGCCCGTTCCTTGACGGGTCGCCGCGAGGTTTCGATGAGTTCCGCCTCCAGGGCTTCCGGACTCCGGTAGCGGCCGGAGAGGATCCGGGCCACCGGCTCGGTCATCAGGATGGTCCGGAAGGTGAACTGGCGGCCGCTGCCCAGGGCAAACTGGCTGCGCTGGCTGATGTCCCAGGCCAGCAGTTCCGTCAACTTTTCCGGATTCGTCGTGGAAGGAGCCATATTGTTGCCCCAGAGCAAGGTGGAGGCCAGGGTGACGGTATTGTCGTTCAAGGCATACCCGGCCCGGACGTGGGAAGGCTTCCAGCCGACCCGCAGGCAGGCAGCGTCATCCTCGGCCATACACCAGCACATCGGATAGCCGAAAGTGCCCATCCGGTCCTGCTTGACATAATAGCCGCAGAGATTCATCAGCGCCAGGTTCATAAAACGGCCTACGGCCATGTTGGCCGCCTCGTTGATCTGTCCCTGGCCGCTGTCGAGCCCCAGCTGGCGGCTCAACGGGCCGTTCAGCCAGCAGTAGGGAATCCAGGCGTGGGTGCTGGCCAGCGTCCGGCGGAAGGAGGGGTCTCCGAGTCCCTTGGCGAGCGCCAGGAGAACGGGCATCAACTCCGGCTTGCAGCCGGCCATAACGGCATTGACGGCCACGTGCCAGACCGTGACGTTGCGGTGGGCGATGGGGAGCACGGCGACTGTCTCGTCCCATTGCTTTCCGGCGTACTTCAGGAAAGCGTTCACCCGGTCGAAGGTCGGAGGGATGACGGGGAGGCCGTCGGACCATTTCATCTCCGTGAAATAGGCGTTGATTTCATCGATGCTGCCATAATAGGCATCGTCCCGGATATCGCCCGTCGTGGCGGAAGCGCCGGCCTGACGCTCCTCCTCGGTGATGGGACGGGTCAGGGCGTCCACAATCTGCGGCCAGAGTATCTCGCGTGTATTCGTGAGCAGTTCTTCGGCCGTATGCGTGGCGAAGGCGCCGGGATACTGCGCCACCCGCATCACGGGGACGCCGTTGTTGAGCGCCGTGTACCGGGCCTGGCCGGCAAAACCGGGACCGGCGATGATGACGGAAGGGATGCCCAGGTATTCCGCCGCGATACAGGAGCCCGTTTCCTTCGGCGTGCAGAGGCCGCAGCCGCCGTTGCCGGAGATGACGGCATCCACCTTCAGTTCCTTGAGCCGCCGCTGAAATTCCTCCTTGGCCTTGCGGGTGACGCCGGGGGCCGGATACGGGCCTGCGATACCGACCTCATCGAGCAGCAGGACCCGGGCTGAAGGATAATGCGCCAGTATCAGACGCTTGATTTCCGGATGCGTCACCCCCGTCATAAAGCTCACGCCGACCACGGCAATGGTTTTCCCGTCCAGAGATTCGAGGCGGGGGGCCTGCCGGATCATTTCCACCGACGAGCGTGCGACCGGGCTGACGACGGCGAAGCCGGCTTCTTTTTCCGCTTGTACCGGCCGGGGCTGCGGCGCGGACGCATCGGCCAGACGGCAGGTCTCGTCACAGACGACGCGCTGGGCATACGCGACGAGGCCCAGGCAGAGCCCTGCCAGCAGAAACATTCCTTTGCGGAGACAAACAAATTTTCTCAATTTCCTGCAAATTGATTATCATTCTTCCGGCCAGTCGTCGCTGCGGAAACAAGGGACCGGCACGCCGAAACTGTTGGCGAGGTCACCGCCGCCGTAATTGCGGAAATTGTAGCGGACCGCCACGGGTGCGGGCACTTCAGGGCTCGTAACGGTGATGACGTGATGCTTTTTCTTGTCGATGGCCGCCTGCGCCGGATGGAAGACACGGTCTTCGCCGGCCAGTTCAAAGCCTTTGACCTCGCGGCGCCCCACCTGTCCGAGTCCGTTGGCGGTATTCTTGAACGTGACGGTCGCCACGCTGTCCTTGAACTCAAACTTCTCGGGTTCGGGATAGCCCACGCCCATCCCCATCGGGAAACCATAGGTCTTTTCCAGGGCGTAAACCAGGAACTGTCCGGCCACCTCGCGCTTTTGGGCGGGGTGGATGCAGGTCTCATTGCCCAAAGACTCGGTGATGGCGGCATAGGAGTTGGGGATGAGTTCCAGCGCGTGCAGCTGGTTCTCCACGAAGAAGGGCCTTACGGTCTTGGAACTGTCTCCATATTTATAAGGAGCAATGGTCGTGAACATAAAGGGCATCTTGTTTTCCACGTCCCCCCAGGCGGTACGCCACAACTGGGCCATCGCGGCAAGCAGAAGGTCGTAGTAACGGTCTTTGCGGTTGGATTCGCCCTGATACCAGATGAAACCCCGGGCCGCATAACCGGCCATTGGCAGGACCCGGCCGTTCCAGGTCGTGGCAATCTGTACGGGGGCCTTTCCCTTCTCTTCCTGACGGCCGAGGATGTGGCGGAAACGCGCATCGGGAATTTTACCCTCCAGCGCCTGCCGGACGGCCTCTTCCGTCATATAAGGCTCAATCTTGCTGCCGCCCCAGGAATTGTCGATGACGCCGACCGGTACGCCGAGGATGTCGGAAAGGCGGGTCGAGAAAAACCAGGCGATGGCACTCAGACGCGCGGCACTCAGGCCGGCAGCCTTCTCCCAGGCCGTCCCGGGAATGTCCTTCTGAGGCTGAAAGGCTTTCGGACCTTTGCTGCGGAACATCCTGACCTTGTCGGCATACCGGCCGGAGGCCATCAGTTCCTCCCGGGTCCCTTCCACGACCTGGACGTCGAAACCACGCAGCGGCATATCCATATTCGACTGTCCGGAGAAAATCCAGACCTCTCCGGAAAGGATGTCGGAGACGGTCAGTTTCTCCTTCCCGGACACGACGGTCAGGGTGTAGGGGCCTCCGGCGGCCGGCGTCTTCACCTGCACCCGCCAGCTGCTGTCCGCCGCGACCGTCGCCGTATAGATTTCCCGCCCCCAGGAAGGGGTCACCTTGACCTTGGCGCCGGGCTGACCCCATCCCCAGACGGGCGTCTGCGTATTCTGTTGGATGACCATATGGTCGGAAATTGCCGTGGCGGTACGAAGGGGTTCGCCGGCCATCAGGGCCGTGAGTGCCGCAGCGGCCGCAAAAAAGAGTGCTATCAATTTTTTCATCATTGGTTTGTTTAGGGCTCGCGCCCGTTTGTCTGCAAAGATAAACGAATTCGCAAGAAAAACAAAATCCGCCTTTCTTATTTTTATCAATTATAAATTGCAAAAGTTTTATTTGTTGATTTACTGCAAATTAACAGGTTTTTAAAATTTTTGTTAATAACTTCTTCGCGTCAGGCTGCAAAAGATGGAACTTTTGATTTAACTTTGTCCTCGCAAGAAACGGGAAGCGATTTTCCGGACTTACCATTGAAATAAGTATTAACCTATCATTTCCTGTCAGGAACTGGTTTGCGAAAAGCAGATTTTTGGCCGGAAGTGGATATAACTCTCACATTTATGATTAAAAAAGTACTCAAAAGGGACGGCCGCGAGGTGGTGTTCGACAGTCAGAAGATTGTCGCCGCCGTTATGAAGGCTATGGCCGTCACGGAAGCCGGGGAAGACATCGTCCTCGCCGCCAAGATTGCCGACAGCGTCACCAGGAACAACAAGGAAACGATGAGCGTGGAGGAGATTCAGGACTGTGTCGAAATGGAACTGATGAAATCCCCCCGCAAGGAAGTGGCCAAAAAGTACATTGCCTACCGCAACCAGCGCAGTATGGCCCGCAACGCCAAGAGCAATGAGATTTTCCAGGAAATCATCGACGCCCAGGCCACGGACATCACGCGCGAGAACGCCAATATGAACGCGGACACCCCTGCGGGTATGATGATGAAATTTGCTTCCGAAGCGACCAAGTCCTATGTGGACAACTGCCTGCTTTCCGAAGACGTGAGAGAAGCCGTAGTGGGCGGATATATCCACATCCACGACAAGGACTACTACCCGACCAAGAGCCTCACCTGCATCCAGCATCCCCTGGACAAGATTCTTGAGTACGGTCTGAAAGCCGGTCACGGCGAGTCCCGTCCCGCCAAGCGCATCGAGACCGCGTCCGTGCTGGCCTGCATCTCGATGGAGACGGTGCAGAACGAAATGCACGGCGGCCAGGCCATCCCCGCCTTCGACTACTACCTGGCGCCCTACGTCCGCAAGACCTTCCACGAAGAAATCAAGAAACTCTCCGACCTCTACGGCAAGGACTACTCCTACCTCAACGACGTCAAACTGGACGACTACATCCGCCGGGACCTCGTCGGTATGCAGGGTGAGGAGCGCATCATCCAGCACGCCGTCAACCAGACCGTGATGCGCGTCCACCAGTCGATGGAAGCCTTCGTCCACAATATGAACACCATCCACTCCCGCGGCGGCAACCAGGTGGTCTTCTCCTCCATCAACTACGGAACGGACACCTCCGCCGAAGGCCGTTGCATCATCCGTGAACTCCTGCGCAGCACATACGAGGGTGTGGGCAACGGAGAGACTGCCATCTTCCCCATCCAGATATGGAAGAAGAAGAAAG
>CADBLM010000026.1 GCA_902795445.1 uncultured Bacteroidia bacterium | reverse complement strand
GGTGTACATCTCGGCGTCCATCAGACGGAAGATGATGGTCTTGTCCCCCACCATCGCCTGGTCGTGGCACTCCGCATAACTGATGGTATTCTCATCAGCGCGTTTGGTCGTGAGTTCCCACCACATTTCGCCCATATTCCACTGCTGGTCGGAAAGGGTCTTGATCCATTTGATCCAATGGTCGGCCACGCCCATACTCATCCGGTAGTCGAAACCGACGCCTCCCTGCGCGAGCGGAGCCGCCATTCCGGCCATTCCGCTCACCTCTTCGGCAATCGTGATGGCATCGGGATTGTTCTCCTTGACGAGCATATTGGCGAGCGCCAGATAGTCCAGGGCATTCTCATCCACGCCTTCGTCAAAATAAGGGGTATAGTCGCAGAAATCGCGGCCGAGTCCGTGATCCCAGTAAATCATACTGGTCACCCCGTCGAAGCGGAAACCGTCGAGACGGTACTCGTCCATCCAGTATTTGAGGTTGGACAGGAGGAAGTATTTGACCTCATCCTTGCCGTAGTCGAAACAACGGGAGCCCCAGGCGGGATGGCGGCCGGCGGCGCCGGGGTAGAAATACAAGTCCTCCCGGCCGTCGAAACGGCTCAGTCCCTCGGCCTCGTTGTCCACCGAATGGGAATGTACCACATCCATCACCACCGCGATGCCCCGGCCGTGCGCGTCGTCCACCAGGCGTTTGAACTCTTCCGGCGTCCCGAAACGGGAGGAGAGGGCGAAGAAATTGGAGACCTGATAGCCGAAGGAACCGTAGTAGGGATGCTCCTGCAGGGCCATAATCTGAATGACATTGTAGCCCAGATCCGCGATGCGGGGCAGCACATCCCGGCGGAACTCCTCGAAAGTCGAGACGCCCTCCTTCTCGCCGCTCATTCCGATGTGGCACTCGTAAATCAAAGGGAAGGCCAGTTTGCCGGGGCGTTTATGCCGCCATCTGTACGGCTTTTCGGGGTCCCAGACCTGGGCGCAGAAGGCCTTGGTGTCGGGGTCCTGGACCGCACGGGTCACATAGGCGGGCAGGCGCTCCCCGCCCCCGCCGGGCCACTCGATGAAGAGTTTGTACAGCGTTCCGTGGGAAAGGAACATCTCGTCCAGCATCAGTTCCCAGTTGCCGCCGCCCACGGGTTTGAGGGCGAAGGCGTCGGAACGCTTCCAGTTGTTGAAGTCGCCGATGAGGAAAATCTTGGTGGCGTTGGGCGCCCACTCCCGGAAGACCCAGCGGCCGTCGGCGGTCTTGTGCAGGCCGTACCAGATATGGTTGTTAATGCCTTTGAGGAGGGAACCGCCGACGCTCATTTTTTCGCGCAGGGCTGCGTAGCGGGCCGCACGTTCATCAATTTTTCCTTTGTAGGGAAGCAGATAAGGGTCCTGCTCATAGAGCATCGGGGCTTTTTTGTTCTTGGCCATATTTCCTGATGATTTGTGCAAAAATAGCAAATTTTCCGTTACCGGAGGGACTTATTTCTCAAGGGCGGTCAGGTTGTCGCGGCTGGAACGCAGATAGCGGCGACAGGCTCCGACCAGCTGCTGCGCCCGCCTGATGCTGCGGTCGATGTCATCGATACCGGTGGAGGGGTCTTCCACGCGGGCGGCAATCGTCTCCAGTTCGGCGATGGCGGCGGCATAATCAAAAGCTTCTTTCTTCGGCATAGGATTTACGGTTTATCATTTTCGGAAACGGTTTCTACTACCCGGCACTGCGCCCTGCCGTCGGGGAAAAGCACGCTGACGCTGTCTCCCGGCGAGAGCGTCCCCATCTTTTTCATCACCCGGCCGTCACCGTCGAGGGCCAGGACATAGCCCCGTTTGAGGATGTTGCGGGGGTCGGCCGAGAGGATGCGGTTTTCCAGCAGTTCGACGCGGGCTTCCATCCGGGCGATCTTGTTGTTGAAAGCCATCACCAGCCGCGAGACATAGGAAGAAATATGCTCGTCCTCCTGCTGGTAAATATCCAAAAGCCAGTCGGCGAGGGCCGTGGGGGTCTTGACATAATCGTAGGCGACCTGGTCGCAGATGTGGAAGTCCTGGTCGTGCCCGACGGCCGTGAGGACGGGAAGGGGGCAGTCGGCGATGGCCACCGCCAGGTCGTAGTCGTCAAAACAGGCCAGATCCAGTTTGGACCCTCCGCCGCGCAGAATCACCACCAGGTCGAAAGGGGCCGGACTGTGCGGAGCGTCGGGAGCAGGCGTTGCGTCGGGGGCGGGAGAGGAGCAGGAAGCAGCGGCAACAGATGAGGAGCCGGCCGCCTCGGAGAGCGCCGCAATCATAGACGCCGGCGCCTGCGCGCCCTGCATCAGGGCCGGGAAGAGGACGGTCTCGAAGACGAATCCGTATTCATTCTCGTGCAGATGGCGCATAAAATCGCGGTAACCGGCGGCATCTTCCGCCGAAATCACGGCGATGCGGTAGGGCAGGGCCGGCAGCACCAGGGCTTTCTGCGTCTCGAAACGGCCCTCCTGCTGAAGGCGGGCGATGGTTTTCTGCCGCGCCTCTTCCTGCGCCCCGAGCATCACGGAAGCGTCGATGTCGTTGACAATGAGGGACAGGCCGTACAGTTCGCTGTAATTGACCCGGACCTGGAAAAGCAGCGTCATCCCCTCCTGCATTTCTCCGCCGGTCACCGATTCGAAATAAGCGCTGAGGGCGGCATACTTCCCGGCCCAGATGATAGCCTTCACCTTGGCCAGCAGCGTACCGTCTTCATCCGACTGGGAAAGTTCGAGATAGCAGTGGCTGCCGCGGCGCGCCTTGACGGAACTGATTTCCGCCCGCACCCAGAGCAGAGAAGGAAATGCCTCCTCCAAATCCTCCCGCAGGAGCGTCTGCAAATCGAATAAATCTATGTAATGAGATTCAGTCATACATCCGGATTATCCCGTCCCGCAAACTTACATAAAATTTTTCAATTTCCTTACCTCTGGCGTAATCACGACACTGTACCGCGCGCGAGAAGTGGACAATGATTATTTCTGGCGGACGAAAATCTGGATGGGGCAGCCTGTGAAAGGAAAATGTTCACGGAGTTTGTTCTCCAGGAAACGCTTGTACGGGTCCTTGATATACTGGGGCAGGTTGCAGAAGAAAGCGAAAGTAGGGCTCTTCACCGGGAGCTGCGTACAATACTTGATTTTGATGTATTTGCCTTTCCAGGCCGGGGGCGGCCAGTTCTCGATTTCCGGGAGCATCGCCTCGTTGAGCTGGGAGGTGGGAATCTTCCGGGAATAGTTGGCATAGACCTCCATCGCCGCCTCCAGCACGTTCATAATGCGCTGTTTCTTGAGGACGGAGGTAAAAATCACAGGGACGTCGCTGAAGGGTTGGAGACGGGAACGGATGGCCTCGGCGTATTCCTTCATCGTATTGCTGTCCTTTTCGATGGCGTCCCATTTGTTGACGACCACCACACAGGCCTTGCGGTTGCGCTGAATCAGGTTGAAGATGTTCATATCCTGGGCCTCGATGCCGGTCTGGGCATCGACCATCAGGACACAGACGTCGGAGTGCTCCACCGCACGGATGGCACGCATCACGGAATAGAATTCCAAATCCTCGTGCACCCTGGACTTGCGCCGCATCCCGGCGGTATCGACCAGCATAAAGTCATAGCCGAACTTGTTGAAGTGCGTCTCGATGGAGTCGCGGGTCGTGCCGGCCACGGGAGTGACGATGTTGCGGTCCACACCCAGCAGGGCATTGGTCATCGAAGACTTGCCCACGTTCGGTTTGCCCACGATGGTGATGCGGGGCAGGTCGGGGAAGGCCGCCGCGTCCTCATCCTCGGCGGGGAGGGCCTTGACGATGGCGTCGAGCAGGTCGCCGGTGCCGCCGCCGTTGGCCGAAGAGATGCTGAACAGCTCTTCGAAACCGAGGGCGTAGAATTGCGGAACGTCATACATCTTGTCGCCGGTATCGACCTTGTTGACGGCCAGGATGACTTTCTTCCCGCTGCGGCGCAGCAGGTCGGCGATTTCTTCGTCGTAGTCGGTGATGCCGGTGCGGGCTTCCACCAGAAAGAGGACCAGGTCGGACTCCTCGATGGCCAGGACGACCTGCTTGCGGATTTCCTCCTCGAAAACGTCTTCGTCCGAAGAAGTGTAACCGCCGGTATCAACCACCGAAAATTCGGTGCCGCACCACTCGCAGCGGCCATAATGACGGTCACGGGTGACGCCGGCCGTCTCATCGACAATCGCCTGCCGCATACCGACAAGCCGGTTGAACAAGGTGGATTTGCCGACATTGGGCCGGCCGACAATGGCTACGAGGCTCATAAAATCATCACTTTAAAATCTCACATCCTCCGCAGTCAGTGCAGCCCAGATCGGCACAGCTGACGCTTTTCTTTCCGTGCTTGCGTCCCCACAGTTTCATCTCCTCCTCCTTGGCGCAACGGATGCCGCGCTTACGCATTTCCACATTGGACGAAATCTCCGTATCGGGAAATTTTCCGTCCTTGCGGAAAATGATGTTGAAGCAAAGGCCCGCCACGCAAAGGGCGACGAGAAGCAGGCTGACGAGGAAAATCTGCATAGGCGGTCGGAAGCCGGCAAGGACCTTAGTAAATCAGGTCCTTGCTGATGGAATCGTAATTGTAAACGTCCTTGATGATGTTGGCGAAGGTCTCTTCCAGACCGATGACGCTGATCTTGGACTTGTTCTTGTTGGGGTCGTTGGAAAGCGGAATGGTGTTGGAGACGATGACTTCCTCCATCACGCTTTCGCTGATGCGCTCATAGGCGGGACCGGAAAGCACGGCGTGGGTGGCGCAGGCACGGACGCTCTTGGCCCCCATCTCCTTGAGGACGGCGGCCGCCTTGCAGAGGGTGCCGGCCGTATCAATCATATCATCCACGATGATGATGTTCTTGCCTTCCACCTCGCCGATGGCGGTAATCTTGTCCACCACGTTGGCTTTCGCGCGGGTCTTGTGGCAGATGATGACGGGACATTCCAGATATTTGGCATAAGCCTGGGCACGCTTGGCGCCGCCCATATCGGGCGCGGCGATGGCGAGGTCCTTGATGTGCATCTTCTTGAGGTAAGGAAGGAAGACCGTGCTGGCGTAGATGTGGACGACCGGGAAATCAAAGAAGCCCTGAATCTGGTCGGCGTGCAGGTCGCAGGTCATCACCATATCCGCTCCGGCGACGTGCAGAAGGTTGGCGGCCAGTTTGGCGCCGATGGAGACGCGGGGACGGTCTTTGCGGTCCTGACGGGCCCAGCCGAAATAAGGCATCACGGCGATGACCTTGGAGGCGGAAGCGCGTTTGGCGGCATCAATCATCAGCAGGAGCTCCATCAGGTTGTCTGCGGGCGGGCAGGTGGACTGGACGATGAAGACCGTGCAGCCACGGACGCTTTCCTTGTAGCAGGGCTGGATTTCCCCGTCGCTGAAGGTATCGATGGCCACATCACCCAGGGTGACGCCAAGGTATTTGGCGACATTTTCACCGAAAGTCCGGGAATTCCGGCAGGAGAACACTTTCAAAGGATGTACGTTGTTCATATCAGGTATAGATTTGTTTGTTTCATTGTTGCTTGAGGTCGGAGAGGACGCCGTCGATGTAAGCGAGGATTTCTTCGCGTCCCATCCCGGTCTCCGCGGAGGAAACAAAGACGGGAGGAAGGCTCTCCCAATGCTCCAGGATGGCCTGTTTGTTCTTTTCCATCTGCGCGGCGAGGACGTTGGGCCCCTGCTTGTCCGCTTTCGTAAAGATGATGGCGAAGGGAATCCGGCTCTCGCCCAGTTCGAAGAGGAAATCCATATCCACCTGGCCGATGTCGTGCCGCGAATCGATGAGCACGAAGAGCATCACCAGGTCAGGAGAGAGGTTGATATAGTTGCGGATGACCTGCTGGAGCTTTTTCTTGGCGCTCTGGGACATCTGGGCGTAGCCATAGCCGGGCAGGTCCACGAGATACCAGCTGCGGTTGATGAGAAAATGGTTGACCAGACGGGTCTTGCCGGGTTTGGAAGAAGTCAGGGCCAGGCCCTTGCGCTGGCAGAGCATATTGATGAGGGAGGATTTGCCCACGTTGGAACGGCCGATGAAAGCGAACTCCGGGAAGACCTGTTTCGGCCTTTCCGATATCATCGTGCTGCTTCCGGCAAAAAGTGCTTCCGTAATTTTCATCCCCCGGCTGCGCCGCGGACTTGTCCGTTTCCCGTCAGCGCGATGCAAAGTTACGAGTTTTTTTACAATATTTCCGCCCTTGTACAAAAATTATTCGACCTCTCTCTCCGAGGCTTCCTGCGGACTTCGTCCACGGCCGAAAACCCGCTCGAAGAAAAAGCGATGCTGCCCGCTGACACAGAGGGTGGCAAGCCAGGAGAGGCCCATTGCCAAAGCCTTGACGGACAGAGAGAAAACGGAAGAAAGGAAGGGAGACAAGGCATCGGTCCAGGCCGCCGCTGCAGGGAGGGCCAGCATCCGTCCCGCTCCCCATCCGGCCAGGGAAATGACGGCGGCCATCCCCAGGTCCGGCAGCAGATGCAGCAGGAAACGGCGGGTCTGCATTCCGAAAGAAAGATGGACCAGGATGAAGAAGGTCGCGACGAACTGGAGGTTGTAGGAAAGGGCGACGTTGCGGGCTACGGCGGCGATACTGCCTTCGACGAGACCGGCCACGATGAACAGCACCGTCATCACGGCATTCATCGAGCCGCTGAAGAAGAGCCGGCGGGTGTCGCCGAGGCTTTGGAAAATGGTGCCCGAGGAGGAAAGAATCATCTGCGCCCAGACGGAAAGGGACATCCAGCGCAGACAGGGAATGGCCTCCGTCCACTGCGGGCCGTAGATGATGCGGATGATTTCGTCGCTGGCAAAGAAACACAGCGGGGAAATCAGCACGCCGAGCAGGGAAAGAAACTTGACGACCTGGAGATATTTGCCGTAGATATAGGCTTTGTCGTTCTGATAGTCGGAAAGAATCGGGTGCAGGACCGGGGTAATCACGTGCGTGAGATTCATCACCGGGTAGAGCATCAGTTTGTAGGACTTGTCGTACTGTCCCAGGGAAGCCGGCCCCATCACTTTTCCTATCAGCAGATTGTCCGTATTGCGGGCGAAATAGTTGATCAGGTTGAAGGCGAAGAGCCAGGAGGAATAGCGGCGGATTTTCCCGATGCTTTCCATCCGGACGCGGCGGGACGGGCGGGGACGGGTGGACAACCAGTTCCAGGAAAAAATGAAGAAGGCGTTGAGAATGGACTGGATGACGAGCGCGTAATATTTGAGCCCGGCCAGGGCGAGCAGGATGCCGACCGCACCGGAAAGGATGCAGGCCAGCAGGATGCGAAGGGCGATGGAACGGAAGCGCTTGGCCTTGAGAAGCAAGGCGTTGGGGACGACATTCAGCGTGGTGAAGAATAGGGTGACGGCCAGCAGCGGACCGACCTTATAATAGACGGGGTCGGCATAAAACAGGGCCATCGGGATGGAAAAGAGGGCGAATCCTCCGGCGAGCAGGAAGGCCTGCCGCAGCGAGAAGGCGAAAATACTGCTCACATCCTCCTCCGTAAGGGTCTTGTTCTGAATCACGCCGGCCCCGATGCCCATATCGGCCAGGAGGGTGAAAAAGGTGGTGAAGACCGTCGTGACCGCGACGATGCCATAGTCCTGCGGCGTGAGCAGACGGGCCAGGACGGCCGAGAACAGAGTGCCCAGCAGGAGGGTGGAATATCGGGCCGCCGCGTTGACGAGGACGGCATTTTTGATGGAAGCCGCCATTAGTTTTCCAAGAGTTTGATGAGCACTTCCATCGAATCGAGGCTGGCCCGGAGTTTCATCCGGGTGCGTTCGAGCGAGGTCCTGTGGGCTGCGTTGGTCGAGACGTCCTCGAGATGTTCCACCCGGAGCATCGGGGCGTAAATCATTTTCAGCTCGTCGCGACGGCACTCGAAGTGAAGGATATCTTCTTCAAAATACAGGAAAGTGCCCGGATTGAAACACAGCGGCCGCGCCTGGATAAAATCCCGGGAAAAGATGTAACAGGCGCCGTGCAGGACGACCCCCTCCCGGATGGCCGAAGCGGCCGGGAAGTCCTGACAGGAAGCCGCCTCTTCCGTCCTGCGGCGGATGAGGAAGGGGAAAAAGCGCCGCTTGACCCGCCATTTCCACTGACGCAGCAGCGGATGGGCGTAGTCCCGGCGATAACGGGCCTGCAAAGCCTTGAGTTCGGACAGGGTGAAGCCCTCGGTGGCCTTGCTTCCCTTGTAACAGGGATTTTGATGGCGAAGGGTAGCCGGATTGACGATATCGGGGCCGCAGACGGCGAAATGCGTCTGCCCGTACAGGGCGGCCGTCCGTTCCAGGAAAGCGGCGTCCCGGATGAGCACGTCGTTGTTCATCACGATGATGAAATCACAGTCGCCCCGCTCCCGCAGATAGGCATACCCGGCATTGTTGCCCCGGGCGAATCCGAGATTTTCCTTTTGAAGGAGGACCTTGACGCTGGGCCGGGAGGCGTAGAACTCCCGCAGTCTTCCGCCGCTGCCGTCCGGGGAGGCGTTGTCCACGATGACGATGGCCGGAGCCGCCTCGCCGAAACGCTCCAGCAAGGTATCGACGCATTGGCGGGTCATTTCTTCCGCCAGATAATGCAGGATGACAAAACCGAAAGTCTTTGTTTGCGTCGTCATTGTGCAAAGGTAAGGAAATTAATTCATAAGCAGCAGCACGCAACGGCGCAGGCAAAGGCGGAGATGATAACGGAGGTTGGCCCAGTTCAGGCGTCCGGGCACGTTTTCCTTCCCGGTCGGAGGATGCAGGGTATAACGGACCCAGGAGACATTGCGGGCATTCAACCCGGGACCGAACAACAACGGGGGGAAGGGCATCCGGAGACGGAAAAGGGCGGGGGTGAGGGTCAGCTGGTCGCGGCTGCAGCAACGGCGGTAATCTTCCCACCAGGCGTCGTCCAGCGCGACGACTTCGGGTTGAAGATGGGCACGCAGGAGGATATTGGTTTCATACAGGCCGGCGTGGACGGGCATCCGCAGGGACTTCAGGCGACGGAAATGCCGCAGGGCCGCCCGGGTGCCGAGCTTGTCTTTCAGGTAGCAATAACGCAATTCGTCGAAGACGCAGTCGCGCTCGGGATGGGGAAGAAAGGCCAGATGCCGCCCCGCCTCCATCGCAGCCTCGACCTGCTCATAAAATGCTTCACCCGTGATGCACAGATTGGCATCCATAAAGACGCTCCAGCGGTATTCCGGAAGCAGGCGATGGGGCTGGAGTTTGGCCTGCCGGGCGCGGTCCACGCTGCTGCCCCCGAAGGGGATGCGGCGCAGCTGCCAGATGCCGTCGCGGCCGTCCCGGTCTCCGAGGCAGACATAGTCCCAGTCCGGTCTGACGCAGACGGGCTGCTCCAGGCGGTCGTAGCCACCGGTCAAGACGGTAAATATGACTTTTTCAGCGGGCATCTGCGGCAGACTTGTAATAACGGATGAAGATTTGTTTGGGAGTGCGTCGGGTAAAGATGGAGCACAGGTTATGGGCATAGACGGTCCGCTGGATGCGGAGTCCTTTGCTGCTGCTGAAGAGACAACGCAGGCTGCTCCACAGCCATTTGAGGAATTCCGCCGGCCATACGGCAAGGGCGATAAGGCCATAGCGCAGGACGCCGCCGCGGCTGAAGAAAATCAGGTAGCCCCGCATTCCGGCCGGCTTGGTAGCCGTGATGATGGGACGGGCCGTCTTGTGATGATAATGGATGAGGGAGGCGTCCACGTCCACATAGATGCCGTAACCTTTCTTGCGGGCGAGCGTGGACAGGGCGATGTCTTCCGGAGTAAAGAAATAGCGTTCGTCAAACCAGCCCAATTCTTCGAAGATATCGCGTCGTATCAGGAAGCAGGCGCCGTTGATGTCGGAGGTGCGGTAGATGGAATGGGTGACAGGCCAGCGTCCGATGGTGTCGTCACGTTCCTGTTTGCGGTCGAGGTGGTAGCGTTCGCGCAGGTAGCGGCAGACGGTCTGGGGCGGACGTCCGCAGGTCTGGATGTCTCCGTTGGGGAAATCGATGCGGGGCGA
This sequence comes from uncultured Bacteroidia bacterium, assembly GCA_902795445.1. Taxonomy (GTDB): domain Bacteria; phylum Bacteroidota; class Bacteroidia; order Bacteroidales; family UBA932; genus Cryptobacteroides. Next base: position 6,829 of record CADBLM010000026.1, on the reverse strand, counting down.
AAGGATGGCCGCATCTTCGGGAAGTTTGGCAAAGTCCCTCACCAGGATATCAATCATCGGAGAGAAAAGGCGGGTGTCGTCGTTGAGGCAGAGAACGAACTCGCCCCGGGCTTCCCGCAAGGCCAGGTTGTTGTTTTCGGCGAACCCCCGGATTTCGTCGCTTTCGATGAATCGGGCTTCCGGGAAATCCATCCGGGCTTTCTCAAGCGCTTCTTTGTCAAAAAGATAGGCCACGACCAGCAGTTCGTGAGAAACGGATGTATGGTGACGGATGCTTTCCAGACAAGGATAGAGATTGTCCGGATGGTTCATACAGACGATGACGATACTGACCGTGGGCATAACGAAAAGTTCAACCTGCTAATTTAGCATTTATTTTGGAGAACGGGACGCATACGCCTCAAAAAACATATCTCCGGGAAGCGGGACTTGCGAAATTTCACAGGTATGACTACCTTTGCATCACATTTTTCGTATGAAACATCTTGAACGGGAAATATTCATTCGATCGACGGATGAACTGGAGCGGGCAGCACGGGATTTTTTAGCGGTCATCGGGGCACAGCGGCTGGTCGCGTTCTATGCGCCGATGGGGGCCGGCAAGACCACGTTTACGACGGCCTTGTGCAAGGTGCTTGGCGTGGAGGACCCGGTCTGCTCCCCTACTTTCACCCTCGTCAACGAGTATCGGCTGCCGGACGGGGACAGCGTCTTTCATTTCGATTTTTATCGGCTGAGAAATGCCGCCGAAGCCCTGGATATCGGGCTGTACGATTACCTTGACAGCGGCAGCCTCTGCCTGATGGAATGGCCGGAGAACATTGAAGGGCTCCTGCCCGACGACACGCTCGCAGTCCGCATCGAAGTCCTTCCCGATGGTTCCCGCCGCCTGTTTTGAAACGCATCAGAGACTGCGGATGTATTCGTCATAGCGGGCTGCGGTGCGGTCCCAGGTAAATCGGGCGGCGAGACGGTCATAGGCCGATGCGGCGTTGCGGGACAACTGCTGCCGGAGCGACTGCGGGTCTTCCGCAGCGGCGAGCTTGCCGCAGGATGCCGGAGCAAGGTCCGGCCTCAACGAGGGAATGCCGGCGAAGACCTCACGGAATACGGCTTCAAGGGCCGCTTCATCCTCCGGCGGGACCCAGAGGGCGGCATCGCCAAGGGCTTCCCGGTTGGAAGGGATATCGGAAGCGATAACAGGAATACGGTAGGAGACGGCTTCGAGCAAGGCTACGGACAAGCCTTCAAGGGAGGATGGCAGGCAGAAGAGGTCGGTGCGCCGGAGCAGGGCGTCTTTCTGGGCATCGAAGACTTCGCCTACATATTCCACGGCCTCATTAGCTTCGACCAGACGCATCACCCGGCGGCCATACTCGCTCCGCGTGTCCATCGTGCCGGCCAGCAACAGACGCGGGACGGCAAGGGAAAAGGAGGGACGGACGGCCGTTGCGGGAGCAGGGAACGCCGAGGGGACAGACTCCGACAAGCGGGCACGGGAAAAAGCGCGGACGAGCAAATCCACATTTTTCTCCGGGGAAATGCGGCCCATATATAATAAGGTATAAGGGTGCGGCACCGGGGAAGCGTCTGCCAAAGAACGTGCGTCCGGTTCCGGAGCGGAGGGGCAGAGAGGAGGCAGATGGACGGCGCTGGGGATGGTTACGGCCTTGCCGGCACAGCCGTAATGGCGGATATACCAGTCGGTCTGCTCCTGGCTGCAAAGGATGATGTGCCGATGACGGCGGGCGGAAAGCGCTTCGCAGAGGCGGAGCAGCAGGCGCTGGAAGGCATCGTACTTGCTGCGGCGCCACTCGAAACCGTGCCCCATCAGAATGGTTTTCACGCCTTTGCGTTCCGCAAGGAAACTCCATACGGCGCTGGGCCAGACATTGTAATGAATGAGCTGGCACCCGCTGTGCAGAGCCATCGCCGTCGCCCGGCGGGACGCCCATATCTTGCAGAGATAGCGGTTGCGGGGCGCCTTGACGGAAACGACCTTGACCTCTCCCTCATAACGCACGGCATCGCGGTCACTCTCGCAATAGACCGTCACGTCGTGGCCCCGGGCGGCCATTTCCGCCGGAAGATGCCGCATCCAGTTCTCGATGCCGCCGATGGACCGGATGTCCCGTCCCCCTATGAAAGCGAGCTTCATCGCGGGTCCTCCTTTTGCTGCGGACAGGGGTCTTCCCGCCGGGCGAAAGGCGGCAGCGGAAGCCCCAGCAGGCGGCGGAACCGGGCGGACGCCACCCACGCCGCGACCCGGACAGGATGACTCTTCATCGCCGGAGAAGCCGTTCCCATCATCCAGCAATTGCGGCGGCAAGCGGCTACGGCGTCGCGGACACGGACGGCCTGCGGACTGTTCCAAAGAGCCTCGAAACTCTCCGCGTCGGCGAGATTGCCCATCGACATTTTTTCGGTCATTCCGTTGCAGGGCAGCACTTCTCCGTAAGGGTCGATGAAGAAATTGCTGCTGCCGGCCCGACAGGGCAACGGACGGGGCCGTCCTTCAATATACTGAATCAGACCGGCGTTGAAACAGGCCCGGGCCCAACTCTTCAGGGACGGTTCCGAAAGCATCCGCCGACACAACGCATCCAGCGCCTTGACGGCAGCGTCAGGCTCGGAAAGGACATTGTCCCGCTTGTGGAAATAAAAGGAATTGTGGACGGCGGCCGTCGCAAACTCCCAATGCCTGTCACGGCACATCCGATAGAGTTCCAGCATATCCTGACTGTTGCTGCCGGAAAGAGTGACGGCCACGCCGAGGTCCCTGCACCCCATCTCATCCAAGCCGTTCAAGGTCTCCATTCCCCGCTCGAATCCGCCGGACACGCCGCGCAGTCCGTCATTTTTCCCTTGCATTCCCTCCAGGCTGATGCGGAAGCCGAGGGAAGGATAACGGCGGGCCACATCCAGAATCCGGGAAGTCATCCAGCCATTGGTGGAGAAGACCACCCGGCGGCTCTTGCGGAGCAGGATGCGGACGATGTCGTCCAGATCTTCACGGACAAAGGGTTCGCCGCCGGTCACATTGACCGCATCCAGCGCGGGCAGTTTTTCGAGGATGGCGGGGGAAAATTCCTCCTCGCGCGACGTGGGATGTTGCCAGATGGAACACATCCGGCACTTCAGCGGGCAGCGGTAGGTAACGATGATTGAAGCGTCCATCAGCAGACCTCCCCGTAGATTTGCAGAAGGTTTTGCGCCGTCGCCTCCAGACTGTAGCCCAGGGCCAGCAAGCCCTCGCGGGAGGTGGGGTACATCCGTTCCGGCTCGCCTTCTGCATCGGGAACGACCGCCCCGGGATGTTGCGGTTCCATCACGGAAAGGACAAGGTCGGCCAGTTCCTCCTCCGAAAAAGTCTCCGCCACCCGGCAGCCGGGACAGAAGGCGGAGAGAAAAGGCAAATCCCCCACCGGAGTCGCCACGACCGGTACATTGCACATCAGGCACTCCTTGGCGGCGTTGGGTGAACCTTCATAGTCGCTGGTCAGCAGGTAGAGTTCCGCCGCATTGTAATACAAGGGCATCCGCTCCGGTGCAACGTCGCGGAGCTTCAAGGCCTGCAACGGGCGGACGGAAGCCTGCGACAAAGCGGCAGCCCCGTGGAGACGGTCGATGACGGCATCGAAGCGGTCCTCGCGCTTCTGGCCCGTCCGTCCGCGTCGGGGATTGGCATCGACAAAGAGGATGTAACGGCTGTTCTCATCCAGTCCCAGTTCCCGCTTGCAGGCTGTCCTGTCCATCGGCCGGTACAGTTGCGCCGAGCAGCCGTTCGGCAGGACGACGACCTTGGGGAAGAGAGCGTAGGCGGGATTCGGCGACTTGAGGATGATTCTTCTGAAAAAAGGATAGAGGCCATAAAAGGTCAAAGCTCCCCACTCGCGGTCCGGGCTGTTCTGATAAGACAGCACCGTCCTGGAAAACAGGGGCGCTCCGGTCAGGCAAAGCAGGATGCCGGAGAGGGCGTGATGGCAATGCAGGACGTCATAGCGATGGGTCAGCAGATGACGCAGCAGACGGAAACAGGAGCGGAGATAACGCCGGACACTTCCCTGCCCGTCCAGGAAGAAGACTTCACATTCCGCCCCGGCCGCCTGGAGCGACTCCACTTGCGAACGGACGAAAGCGCCGAATGCAGGTCTTTCTTCCGTCGGATAATTGGTGGTGATGTGCAGCACTCTCATAGGAAATATTTCTTTTCATTGCGGCAGAGCGCCACAAAGATAAAAATCATTACGGAAAAAGACCAGAGCGAGGAGCCGCCGTAACTCATCAGCGGCAGCGGGATGCCGATGACCGGCATCAGGCCGATGGTCATTCCCACATTGACCAGCAGATGCATAAAGATGATGCCGGCGATGCTGTAGCCATAAATGCGCGTGAACGTTTCGCGGGCCGTCTCGGATTGAAACAGAATCCGCAGAATCAGGAAGAGGTAGAGTCCGATGGTGAACAGGCAGCCCAGGAAACCGGCTTCCTCCCCGATGGTGCAGAAAATGAAGTCGGTGCTCTGTTCCGGCACGAAACCGTAGGAAGACTGGGTCCCTTGCAGCCAACCCTTTCCCGTCAGTCCGCCGGAGCCGATGGCAATCATCGACTGGCGCACATTGTAGCCCGCACCGGCAGGGTCTTCCTTGAGCCCCAGCAACACCTCGATGCGCGTCCGCTGATGGTCCTGGAGGACATTGTTGAAGACAAAGGGAACGGCCTTGGTTATCAAAAGCCCCAGCACGACGGCCGCCGCCGCGAATATCCGGAAACTGTTTTTCTCCCGGTAAGCGGCGAAGAGATTGAAGACGACGAGCGCGAGCGTCGCCGCGGCGAGAACCCAGCCGGGACGGATGACGGCGAGGAAAGTCGTGCTCAGGTAATGTTCGTAAAACCAGGGAAACACCGCGAGGATGGCCGCCGCCGGCAGATAAAGGACCATAAAGGGCCGGAAGTCACTCCGCTGGATGCAGACGCAAAGCGACGCGGAAACCAACGTGACGAGCAGCGCCGCATAGGGGGAAATGACCAGGGTCAGAATGAAGATGACGATGACCATCAACAGGGTGACCAGCCACCAGCCCGAAAGCCCTTCCCGGTAGAGCATCAGCAGGAAGGACAGATAGACCAGCGCCGAGCCGGTCTCGTTTTCCGCCACGATGACCAGCATCGGGACCAGGATGATGAGGGCCGTCGCCAGAAAATCCCGGGGACGGGAGAGACGGTAATCATAGCGGCTCATAAACTTGGCCAGCATCAGGGCCGTCGTAATCTTGGAGAGCTCTGCCGGCTGGAAACTGAGCGGTCCCAGGACGAACCAGGAATGGGAACCTCGGGTGTTGGCCCCGATAAAGATGACGGCCACCAGCAGCAGGCCCACCAGCACATAGGCCAGCGGCGCGAGCGTTTCAAAAGTCCGGGGCGGTATGACGAAGAGGATGGTGAGGTTCAGGATGAAAGCGGTCAGAATCCAGACCGCCTGCTTGCCGCTGTGCAGCGACCAGGAAAAGACGGACCGGACATTCTCCGGGTCATATTCGGACGCATAGATGGTCAGCCATCCGAGCAGGACCAGAAGCAGATAGCCCAGTACGAGCCACCAGTCGAGGGTCTTCACCCAACTCATTTTTCTGTCGATTCCTCCGCTCATTTGACCTTGACCTTATCCATCAGATTTCCTTCCAGCACCCGTTTTTCCAAGGCTTTCCGGTCGGAAGAAATGTCTCCGGAAAGATATTTTTCCACCAGCAGGGAGGCGACGGGCGCAGCCCAGGCGGCCCCGAATCCCGCATTCTCGATATAGGCGGCGACAGCGATTTTCGGATGGTCCTTCGGCGCGAAGCAGATGAACACGGAGTTGTCGTCCCCGTGCGGATTCTGCGCCGTGCCGGTCTTGCCGCAGAGGTCAAGTCCCTCGACGCGGGCGACGGACGCCGTACAACCGCTCCCCCGCCCGGCATTGACGGCCCGGTACATACCCGGAACAATCTTGGAAAAATGTGCGGTGTCGATACGGGTATATCGGCGCTGCCGGTATTTGTCCTCGATACGGACGTTCTCCGAATCCTTGACCAGATGGGGGATGTAATAGAAGCCCCGGTTGGCGATGGTCGCGCAGAGATTGGCAAGATGAAGCGGCGTACAGCCCAGTTCGCCCTGGCCGATGGAAAGGGAAATGACCGTATGGGCCTTCCAGGAGCCTTTCCCGTAATAACGGTCATAATAGTCCGACGAGGGGATGAAACCGCCGAGTTCCGAAGGGAAATCGCTTCCGAGGCGCTGTCCGAAGCCGAAACTCTGCACCATCTCCCGCCAGCGGGTGAAAGACTGCGAGACGGTTCCCGAACCGGAATTTTCCAGGATGTTGCGGAATACGTAACAGAAATAGGCGTTGCAGGACATCATAATGGCCTCCTCCATATCGATGGGGGAACGGTGGACGTGGCAGCCGAGGGTATTGCGGCCGAAATGGTAACCTCGCGAGCAGGGATATTCCATCCCCGGCTTGAGCACGCCCTCTTCGAGGCCAATCAGGCAGTTGACGAGCTTGAACACCGAGCCCGGCGGATAGGAGGCCTGCACCGCCCGGTTGAACATCGGCTTGTAGGGGTTGGACAGGATTTCGTTGTAATGCGTGCCGATGTCGGCCAGCTGTTCCACGTCGATACCCGGACTGGACACGAGGGTCAGGATCTCCCCCGTGGACGGCTCGATGGCGACCAGCGAGCCCACTTTGTTTTTCATCAAATCCTGCCCGTAGTGCTGCAGGCGGGCGTCGATGGTGGTCGTGATGTCTTTGCCGGAAACGGCCGGCGTATCCGCCTGCCCG
>CADBLM010000025.1 GCA_902795445.1 uncultured Bacteroidia bacterium | reverse complement strand
TGACGAAGTTCTCGAACTTGTTGATGCCGGCCAGGGCGACTAAATAGGAGACACCGGCGGAAATGACGCTGAGTCCGATGAGCGCGGACATCACCGTACCGGTCGCGGCAGGATTGCGGAAGGAGAAATACCCCAGAACCGCCGTGGCTACGCCCAGCAGCAGGATGCACCACCAGTAGCCGAAGCCGACTTTCTTGAAATCAAAGGACTCTACGGCCAGCGTGACGCCTTCCACCATAATCCAGCAGGCAAAAATCAGCGGCAGCGAAGCCGTCAGGGCGACCTGGTGGGCAAGGAAGAAGATACCCAGGAGAATCTGGAGCAGGGCGGAGAGCATACGGCTGGCGCTGTTGGGCAGGAAGGCCTGCGTCTTGATGGTAAACACCAGGGTGGCGATACCGCTCAGGAGCGTCATCAGACCAATCAGCCAGGCACTGGCGAAAAGGGTTTCAACGGGCTGGCAAATGCAGACAATACCCAGCACAATCAAGAGGATGCCGGAAACGGCAAGAAAAATTTTGGTACTTGTTTTCATAACCATCTTTTTTTTGGATATTTAATGTAAAGGTACAAAAAAATCTTGCATTGTGAATGATACGAGCATCATATTTAAAAATAACCCCTTGTCCCGCCGGGGCCAAATACTCAGGGGAGAAAGAGAATAATCGCGTAAAAATGCGTACCTTTGCGGCATTATGGCGGATTCGAATTTCATAGACTACGTAAAAATCTTCTGCGCTTCGGGTGCGGGAGGCGCGGGGTCGATGCACCTGCGCAGGGAGAAATACATCCCCAAGGGAGGACCCGACGGGGGCGACGGAGGCCGCGGCGGACACATCATCCTGCGCGGCAACGCCCAATACTGGACCCTCATCCACCTGCGCTACCGAAAGCACATCAAGGCGGAGCCCGGCGGCGCCGGCAGCGGACAGCTCCGCAGCGGACGCAACGGCGAGGACATCTACCTCGACGTTCCCCTCGGCACCGTCGCCAAAGATGCCGAAACCGGGAAAATCCTCTTTGAAATCGTCAGTCCCGGCGAAGAAAAAATCCTCGTCGCCGGAGGCCGCGGCGGACTGGGCAACAACAATTTCAAATCCGCCACCAACCAGACCCCGCGCTACGCCCAGCCCGGCGAGCCCGGAGTGGAAGGCTGGTTCATCCTCGAACTCAAACTGCTCGCGGACGTCGGACTCGTCGGTTTCCCCAACGCCGGGAAATCCACCCTCCTCTCGACGGTCAGCGCCGCCCGGCCCAAGATAGCCGATTACGCCTTCACCACCCTCGAACCCAACCTCGGCATCGTCGATTACTATGACGGCCAGTCTTTCGTTATGGCCGACATCCCCGGCATCATCGAGGGCGCCCACGAAGGACGCGGCATCGGCCTGCGCTTCCTGCGGCACATCGAACGCAATTCCGTCCTGCTATTTATGATTCCCGCCGACTCCGACGACATCCGCAAAGACTACGAAATCCTTTTGGGAGAATTGCGGGAATACAATCCGCAACTGATGGTCAAGGCCCGGGTCCTGGCCATCACCAAATGCGATATGATTGACGGGACGATGCAGAAAGAAATGGAGCAAAATCTCCCCGCCGACATTCCTTCCGTGTTCATCTCCTCCGTCGAAGGCAGCGGCATCCGCGAACTCAAAGACCTGCTTTGGAAAGCATTACATCAATAACAGACTATGTTTGACACCCTCGAATCCTGGGACAAGGCAGCAACCTTGGCCATCAACTCCCTGCACACCCCCGCCACGGACGCCTTCTGGATGTTCGTCACCGGCAAATGGGTATGGTTCCCCTGCTATCTGGTCATCGCCGGACTGCTTATCTGGAAAATCGGCTGGAAACGCGGCCTGATTATGATACTGGCCACCATCCTGTGCATCACCTGCGTGGACCAGTTGTGCAACCTCGTCAAGTTATGGGCCTGCCGGCTGCGGCCCTGCTGCGACCCCGAAATGATTCAGCGCGGCATTTATATCTTGGAACCCCACCATCCCAACTATCCTTACGGGTTCTTCTCGGCCCACGCCGGCAACGCGATGGCCTTCGCAATGTGTATGGTCTTCGCCTTCCGCTACTATCCGCAGGAACATCCGGAAAAGCAAAAGGCCTACCGCACCGGAAACACCCTGTTGATTATATGGGCAGTACTGGTAGGCCTCAGCCGTATATTTGTCGCCAAGCACTTTCTCGGCGATGTCCTCGTCGGTCTGGCGGTAGGAACCCTTCTGGCCTGGGCCCTCACCTCCTTGGGCGACCTCGTAATCCGGAAACTGAAACTTTGATTATTTCAGGCCCCGGGCCTTCAGCAAGGCGTCCGGATCGGGATCGCCGCCGCGGAAGCGACGGTAAAGCACCATCGGGTCCTCGCTGTCACCTTTCTCCAGGATATTGCTGCGGAACGATTTCGCCGTCGGCTGGTCAAACAGGCCGCGCTGCAGGAAGAGGGAGAACGCATCCTTGTCCAGCACCTCGGCCCACAAATAATTATAATAACCCGCCTGATAGCCCGAACCGCCGAAAATGTGATTGAAATAGGTGGAACGGTAGCGCGGGATGATTTCGCCCATCAGCCCCATATCCTTGCACACCTTCGCCTCGAAAGCCTGCACCAGGATGCGGGCCTGCTCGCCCGTCAGCGCATTGACATCGAAGTCAGCCGTCACACCGGCCTGCGCCAGCACCGGTTCCCCGACGGCGGCCGCCAGGTCTTTCATCGAAGAAAGTTTGTGCCACTCCATATCGAGGATGGCCGCGGAAGTCAGTTCCGTCATCTTGAAGCCTTCGCCGAAAAGCGCCGCGGCATTCATCTTGTCCACCAGTTCGTCCGGAATCACCTCGCCCGTCTCGCAGTGGAAGGCGTAGGTCTTGAGCACCTCCTTGCGGAACGCCCAGTTCTCGTTGATCTGGGAAGGCAGTTCGACAAAGTCCCGCTTGACATTCGTGCCCGCCACTGAAGGATAGGTACACTGCGAAAGCAGGGAATGCAGCGCGTGGCCGAACTCGTGGAAAGCCGTCTCCACATTGTCGATGGTCAGGTTGGGACGGGAGAAATTGCCGATATTCACCACCACGGGGCGCTGCGGCGTACCGTCGGGCAGGACGCACTCGCTAATGAAATCATTCATCCACGCGCCGGCCCGTTTGGTGCTGCGGGGGAAATAATCCGTAATAATCACTCCGAGATGACTGCCGTCGGCATCCTGCACCTCAAAGGCGGACGCCTCGGGATTGAAGAGCGTGATATTTTCGATGGGCTTGAACTGGATGCCGTACAAGCGGGAAGCATTGCCGAACACGCCCTCACGCACGTTTTCCATCTTGAAATAAGGCATCACCTCGCTCTCGTCCAGGGCATAGCGGGCCTTGCGGACTTTGTCCGAGTAATAGAACCAGTCCCAGGGCTCCATCTTCGTACCGACAGGAAGCAGCCCGGCCTTGATATCCTCATCCATCGCAGCCTGAAGCATCTTGCGCTCCTTGACGGCCCCGCGCAGGGCGGCCGGCATAATCTCGCCGAGGAAAGGATCCACCGTCTCGACATTTTTGGCCATTTTCTCGTCCAGGATGAAGGCCGCGGGCGTATCGAAGCCCAGCAAGGCGGCCTGACGCTGACGGAGGCTGAGAATTTCCAGCACCACCTTGTCATTGTCGGCCTCGTTGCCGTTGGCGCCGCGGCTGCTGTAAGCCTTGAACATCGCTTCGCGGCGGCTGCGGTCCGTGCAGGAAGCCATTTCATCGTAATACTGCGACACGCTGATGCCGAAAGCATCCTTGAAGGCGTTGCTCTCGCTCAGCAAGTTCTGTCCAAAACGCAGGATGCACTCGGAAAGACGGGCGTTGATGGCCTTCATTTCCTCCTGCTGTTCCTCGGGCAGACCGATGCCGCTGCGGATAAATCCCTCGTAGAGGTTTTCCAGGACCCGCAGCTGTTCACCGTCGAGACCGGCGGACTCACGGCCGTCATAGACCGCTTTGACCCGCTCGAAGAGTCCTTTGTTGAGCATAATCTCGTCTCCGTGGACCGTCATCAGCGGCAGGATCTGCTCTTCCAGCGCCTGCACTTCGGGCGTTCCGTCGGACTCGGAAATGTTGTAGAACACGCCCGCCACTTTATTCAGCAACTGGCCGGAATACTCCAGCGCAGCCACCGTATTGTCGAAGGTCGGGGCTTCGGGATTGTCCACGATGGCGTCGATTTCAGCATTGTGCTGCCGGATTCCCTCCCGGACAGCCGGAAGGTAATGGCTCACTTTGATTTTCTCAAACGGCGGGATGCCATAGGGGGTATCCCACTCTTCCATAAAAGGATTCTTTTCCTGACAGGCTGCTGCACTCATCATCACAAAAAGCAATAAAAAATAAAATCGTTTCATATCGTTTAATTAAAGATATATTTCAGTCCTACCTGGATGCTCCAGCACTGGTCCTTGGAATACTGATAGCCATAGGAAGATGCAGGCATCTGCCCCGCATTGGAGTACATTGAGAAGGTCGGCCTCCCCTCTCCGTCCTGCCCTTCGTAGGTCAGGATTTTGGAGTCGTTGCAAAGGGTATTGGTCCGGTTGACTCCCCAACGGGAATTGAGCAGGTTGGTCAGGTTCAAAAGGTTGAGCGAGACCTGGAAATTGTGCTTGGTATTGCCCGCCCGGAAGGAAAAATCCTCCGCGATACGCAGGTCGAAGCGGTGTACCCAGGGGGCACGGGCCTCGAAAGCCGAAGCATACTGTCCCTTATGGGAGCGCAGGTAGGCGTCCTGATTCACGAAAGCCCAGAAGGCCGCACGCTGCTCATCTGCGGAAAGACGGTATACCTGCCCGCCGGAGGTGAGGGTTTTGTCCACGAAAACAATCTCGCTGTCATCCCTGGGGATGTACATCAGGTCGTTGGCCACACCGTCCCCGTTCATATCATTGGTATAGATGTAACTGTAGCCATAGGGCGAATAAGCCGTATAGAAGAGGCTCAGATGCAGTCCGTTTCCGTCAAAGACCTTCCAGGGGACGAAATAGCTCACACTGGCCGTCACCCGGTGGGGAATGACGAACTGGGTGCGCTGAAGCCGTGCCTTGGCCGGTCCGTCAATCTGAGGGACATTGGTCATCGCGGAATAGAGTTCCGTACCCGGAAAACCGCTCATTTCGCGGGACTCCGTGAACGCGTAGGCGGCCGTCAAATCAAGATTCTTTACCGGCGTCATCGCCACGCTCAGCATCGCGTTGATGCCGTAGCCCTCCCGGGTATTGGTGAGATAGGCTACGCTGGGACCGGGATTGAGAAGTCCCTTGCCCGCCGGATAAATCAGGCGGTTGTCCGCACCGGTAAATCGTTTCCACTCGCCCTGGCTGTAGTCCACATTGATATTGTCCACATAACTTCCGACGACCACCTTGTTGAAGATGCCTTCCGCCGTAATGCTGAAAGGGAAAGACACCGGCACGCGCCAGTCGGCCGCCAGCGTCGTCTTCCAAGTCTGCGGAAGCATAAATTTCGGGTCCACTCCATTGACCATATAGCCAGCGTAGTGGTGGGACGGATCAAGGGTGGCCGGCAGCCCGAACTGTGCGATGGCATCCTGGACGCGGGTCGTCATCCCCACTCCGGCAAACCGGTCCAGACGGGCGTCGTACCCAGTTTCCACACCGTCGTCATACTTCGTCTTGAACTGGACGGAATTCTTCTTGAGATTGGCGTAGGAAGGAACATTCATAAAATACACCAGGGGCAGATGACCCAGGAAGATTCCCGTACCGCCCCGGACTTTGAGCGACCCGTCCCGCAGGGCGTCCCAGGAGAAGCCGATGCGGGGAGAAATGTTCAGGGAAGGTCCGGGGCCGACTCCGGTATCGATTTTCACCCCGTCCCGGAAGGTATAGGCGTAGGCGGCGTTGTTACGCTCGAAATCAGCCTGATTGAAGATAATCTCGTCCAGGCGGATGCCATAACTCAGGCGCAGGTTGGACAGGACATCCCACTCGTCCTGCACATAGAGGGCGGCCTGGTGATAGGCGATGTTGTCATAGGGCTGCGTCACGCCGTCGAATCCGTAGGTCACGGCAAAGGATTCCGGCCGGGCGGAGGCGATGAAATCGTCCACCGACTTGTATCGGTAGTACATCATCGGATTACGCATATACAGGTTGGAAACCTTCTGGTACTCATAGGAGATACCGGCCGTAATCTGATGGGTGTCAAAACGGAAACTGAGGTCGTCCTTCACATTGACCACGGTGTTGCGGAGGTCTGTGTAACCGGAGAACAGTTCGTAGCCGAGGGACATATAGGGTTCGAGTTTCCCTTCATACAGAATATCCACGTGGGGAAAGGTCTCCGAGCGGCTGTCCCGGTATTCGCGGTTGGAGGTGAAAGTGGCCAGCAACTGGTTGGACATCCACTCCGTGATACGGCTGCCGAAATCCAGGACGGCGGAATGGACTTCGCAGTTGTAGGAAAACATATTCCCGGAAAAGGCCATGGACTGGGGGCCGACGCGCTTGGTGCCGTACAGACGGTAACCCGTATCGCAGGAATTGTCATTGGGCGCATTCCAGGCCCGGTCGTAGGTATAATTGTAGCGAAGGGTCAGGCGGTGCTGCTGCGAAATGTTCCAATCCAGCCGGGCCAGGGCCTTGCGGTTGAGATTGTCGCCGGGAAACTCGGTCGCGCTCCCCGGGTCGTAGCCGTATTTTTCCTTGACGAAGTCGCTCACCCGCTGCATATCGCTCAGGAGCGTACGGGAAATGTTCCCGCCGGGCTGCTCTCCGTCCAGCCGGGCCCGCCAGGAAATGACCTGCACGGGCTTGTTCTCCTGCTCGTAATTGACGAAAAAGAAGAGTTTGTCCTTGACGATCGGGCCGCTGACGGTCGCGCCGAAAATCCAGTCGGATTCCGGATTGCGCGTTCCCAGGTCCACGCCGGCGATGGTGTTGCCCCGCATCGCCCGATTGGTGAAGTAGGTATAGGCGCTCCCCTTGAAAAGGTTGGAGCCGGACTTGGTGACGGTATTGATGCCGCCGCCCACGAAATTGCTCTGGCGGACATCGTAGGGCGAAACGACCAGTTGGATTTCGTCGATAGATTCGATGGAAATGGGATTGCCCCCGCCCGGAAGGTTGCTGGACAGGCCGAAATTGTTGTTGAAATTGGCGCCGTCCACCGTAAAATTGGTCATCCTGCCGTCCCCGCCCGCAATGCTCATTCCATTGGCATAGGGAGAATAGCGGATATAGTCGATGATGCTCCGGGAGACCGTCGGCATCTCTTCGATTTGTCTGCGGCCGTAGTTGACCGAAGAGCCGGTCCGCGTCAGCCGCATTTTTTCGGCCATTTCCTGAACGGTGGCAGCCGGGAGTTCCTCGGGAGAAAGCCGGGCATCTATACGGGTCGTCTCGCCCAAAGCCAGCCAGATATTACTGAAAGTCAATTCGGTATAGCCGGGCATCGAGAAAATGAGGGTGTAGGGACCGCCGCTGCGAAGGCCGCTCAGGGTATAATGCCCGCTTTCTCCGGTCGGCGTGAAATACTGCGTTCCGGTCGGCTCGTGCGTCAGCAGAACGGTCACGAAGGACAAAGGATGGTCCTCGCTCCCCTCATAGACCTGCCCCGTCAAGGAAGAAGTCGTCACCTGGGCTGAAAGGATTTGACAAGCAGCAAGGAGTACGAGGAACAGGGTAACACTTCTTTTCATTATGAGACTGTTTAGGATTTAGCCCGCGAATTTAAGAAAAATTCTCATTAAAGACAGTAACTATCGGGTAAGTGTTGTTGATTTTTTGAAAAAGCTTTCCTAACTTTGCAGCCTTACAAAATACGAAGTGGACAGATTTGCTCTGCTTGCAACCACTCGAAAAAATGCTAAAATGATGAAAAAGAACTATCTCTTCACGTCGGAGAGTGTGTCTGAAGGGCACCCCGACAAAGTGGCGGACCAGATTTCCGACGCCATCCTCGATGAATTCCTTTCCCAGGACGAACAGGCCAAGGTGGCCTGCGAAACTTTCTGCTCGACCGGCCTGGTGGTCGTCGGCGGAGAAGTCAGGAGCGAAGACGCCTATGTGGACATCCAGAAAACCGTCCGCCGCGTCATCGACCGCATCGGCTACAACAAGGCCGAATATCAGTTTGACGCCCATTCCTGCGGCATCCTGTCGGCCATCCACGAACAGAGTCCCGACATCCATCAGGGGGTCGTTCGCTCCAGCGAGGAAGAGCAGGGCGCCGGCGACCAGGGGATGATGTTCGGCTATGCCTGCACCGACACGGCGGAATATATGCCCCTCCCCCTGGCCCTTTCGCACCGGACGCTCCAGGTCCTCGCCTGGCTGCGGAAATACTCGGACAAGATGCCCTACCTGCGGCCGGACGCCAAAAGCCAGTTCACCGTCGAATATGACGGGGAAAGCGGCCGTCCGCTGCGTATCCACACCATCGTCCTGTCCACGCAGCACGACGAGTTCGACACGGAAGCGGCGATGCAGCGGAAGATCCGCGAGGATGTGCTGGGCATCGTCCTGCCGGCCGTCATCGCCGGGATTCCCGGGGAAATCGGACACGAATACGCCCTCGATCCCCTGCCGGAAGCGACCGCTTCGCTGTTCCGGGACGATTTTATCCTTCACGTCAATCCGACCGGGAAATTCGTCATCGGCGGGCCGAACGGAGACACGGGCCTGACGGGCCGCAAAATCATCGTGGACACGTACGGCGGCAAAGGCGCGCACGGCGGCGGGGCTTTCTCCGGAAAGGACCCTTCCAAGGTGGACCGCAGCGCCGCTTACGCCGCCCGTTACATAGCCAAGAATATGGTGGCGGCCGGTGTCGCCCGGGAAATGCTGGTCCAGGTCAGTTATGCCATCGGCATCGCGCAGCCGCTGAGCATCTTTGTCAATACTTATGGCACGGCGGCAGAGGGATGGGACGACGGAGCGATTGCAGAGAAAATCGGCGAACTCTTCGACCTGCGTCCGGCCGCCATCGTCCGCAAGTTCCAGTTGAAAATGCCCATCTACGAGCCGACGGCCTCCTACGGTCACGTCGGACGCAAGCCCTTCGTGGCTCCGGTAACGGTCGTGCGCGATGCGGGAGACGGACAGGGCCGCCGCAGCATCCGGGTGGATGCCCAGTTCTTCGGCTGGGAACTGCTCGACGCCGTTCCCCGCATCCGTGAGGCTTTTGGGCTATAAATCTTGCCTTCCGGGCCGGGAATATGCCCGGATGCCGGCTTTCCGTTTTGAAGCGACTGGTCCGAGCCAGGTCAAGAAGTATGAAACAAAAAGAAGGTGCGTGCCCATTTGATTAACACGCACCTTGGAAATCATTTGATAAGAGGTAAGCAGGAAGGATGCGACGGTTACATATCAATGCCGGTCGCTTGTTTTATTTGCTCTGGCGATAATCCCATCTCCTGCATCTTGCGGGCAATTTCCAGCGACTTTTTCTCGCCACCCTGTTCGATGCCCTGCTCGATGCCCTGTTCGATGCCTTCCGCCCGGCCTTTCGCTTCGCCTTTCGTAAAGCCGTCATCGACGCCCTGGTCGTAGGCTCCGGCCAGCAGGTCTTGTTTTTCTTCTTCCGATATCATCGCACGAATGTACTGTAACTGTTCCTTGTCCGGCAGATAGTAGAAACTCGCCAGGTCCGTCAACTTCCTGAAGCGAGGGTCCATCCCTTCCGGCTCACTGACAAAGGTATGAAGTTTTTTCAACAAAAACAACCAGCTCTCCATCGGACTCAGACCTTCCATCGACTGCTTCTGAAGGCGGGGTAACTCGAAAAGGTGAATCGTTATCAGGTCGCTGAACTCTTCCCCGCAGGTCTTCTCCCGCATCGAGTAGCGGTACTCCAGCTGCTCGACCGGGTGGCGCATCACATAGTCCATAAAGCACACGACGTGGACCGGCTTGAGTTTGCCGTAACTGTCTCCCCTTTGCAACTGGGATTGCAGCATCGCGGCTCCGTAATAGTGCACCCGGTTCGGGAAGGTCTTCCTGCGCTTCTGCTGGATTTCCACGATGATGCGACGCCCGTCACGGGTTATCGCGACGACATCCATCGTCGCGTCCTTGTCACCCGCGAAGAAGCGGTCCACCTCGTTGGGCAGGTGGCTGATGCCTTCCAACTGCACGATGTCTTCTTCGAGCACGTCCCCGATGAGCATCTTCAGCACGTCCGGGTCATTGAGTACGTGCTTGAGCGCCCAGTCGCTGCGAAGGTCCATAAAGGTGGCTTTGGTCACGATGGTTTCCACATACTCGCGAAGGC
>CADBLM010000024.1 GCA_902795445.1 uncultured Bacteroidia bacterium | reverse complement strand
TGAAGCAGTTTCACTTCGAGTTCCTTGCCTCGGAAGCTGTACTTGCGCCCCGCGCTGCGGGGGGAACCGAAGAGGACGAGTTCGTCCATCGGGAAGTTTCTTTCGGCCAGCACTTTCAGAAATTCCTGGCCTACGGCGCCGCTGGCACCGACAATCGCTACTTTCATTGTCTTGATATTAAATAATTCTTCAAATCTTCATAGTCTTTGGAGAGGGGCGTTTTCTCCACCTTCCCCTTCATAAAGGCGGCCAGCCGCCCGGGGATGACCACCTGTCCGTCGCGCACCAGCGCGGCGGCGTCGGGGCGCCCGGAAGCCGGCAGGGAGGCGTCTTCGGCGAGGATGCCGTCCACCGTGTCCTTGAATTTGGCGGGGTGGGCCGTCTCGCAGAAAAATCCGCTCTCGCCCTTCTGCAAGCCGTCTTTGAGGGCGCGGTAGCCGCAGGCTCCGTGCGGGTCGGTCAGATAGCCGGTCTCGCGGAAGCACTCCCGGATGGTCCGGCGGATGACTTCGTCGCTGACCACGGCGCCGCTGATGAAGGAGCGGATACGCTCATAGTCTCCCTGATACAGCGCATATATGCGTGCGAAGTTGCTCGGGTCGCCCACGTCCATTGCGTTGGCGAGGGTCTGGATGCTGGCTTTCGGCAGATACCTGCCGGTCTGCAAATACTGATAAAAAACGTCGTTGCTGTTGTTTGCCGCAATGAAGCGCTTGATGGGAAGTCCCATTTCCGCCGCGAAGAGGGCGGAACAGATGTTGCCGAAATTGCCGCTGGGCACACACACGACCAGATGGTCCGCCATCCCCATTTTCTTCATCTGGGCATAGCCCCAGAAGTAGTAGAAGGATTGGGGAAGGAAGCGGGCGACGTTGATGCTGTTGGCCGAAGTAAGCCTCATCTTCCGATTGAGCTCATCGTCCATAAATGCCTTTTTTACAAGGGCCTGGCAGTCGTCGAAAACCCCGTCTATCTCCAGGGCCGTGATATTCTGCCCGAGGGTGGTGAACTGGCTTTCCTGGATGGCGCTGACTTTTCCCTTGGGATAGAGGACATAGACGTGGATGCCGTCCACGCCCAGGAATCCGTTGGCCACCGCGCTGCCCGTATCGCCGGAGGTGGCGACCAGGACGTTGAGTTCCTGCTTTTCTTCCCGGGTGAACCAGCGCAGCAGGCGGGCCATAAAACGGGCGCCTACGTCCTTGAAGGCCAGGGTCGGCCCGTGAAAGAGTTCCAGCGAGCAGATGCCGTCTTCCACTTTGACAATCGGGCAGTCGAAGGAGAGGGTGTCACAGACGATTTTCCGCAGCTGCTCCGCCGGCACATCTTCGCCGAAGAAGGCCTCGGCCACGGTGCAGGCGATTTCCTGGAATGTCATCGTATCGATACGGGCGAAAAACTCGTCCGGGAGTTTCTTGATTTGGCAGGGCATATACAGGCCTTTGTCTTCGGCGAGCCCTTTGACGACCGCTTTTTTCAGCGAGGCGAGCGGCGCCTGTCCGTTTGTGGAATACCAGTTCATATTGCCATCAGTGCTTTCATAAATCCGTCGCCTTCCAGATGCCCGTAAGAGCCGGAGGCGCAGGCTTCTTCATCAAATGTCCGTACATCGTCCGCCGTCATCCCCGGAGCGTAAATCAGGAAGGGGACCGCTTCACGGCTGTGGGTGCGCAGGGCGACCGGCGTCGGGTGGTCGGGCAGGACGGCGATGGCCACGCTTTCGCGCGGGTCGTCTCCGACGCCCCAGCCCTTGACCGCTTCGTAGATGGGACCGATGAGTCTGCGGTCCAGGTTTTCGATGGTCTGCAACTTGAGTTTGAGGTTGCCGTCGTGGCCCGCTTCGTCGCTGGCCTCCACGTGGACGAAGACGAAATCGTCTTGCTCCAGGGCTTCGATGGCGGCTGCGGCCTTGCCCTCGTAGTTGGTGTTGTACAGGCCCGTCGCACCTTCCACTTCGATGGTCCGCAATCCGGCATAATGCCCGATGCCCCGGATGAGGTCAACGGCCGTGATGACGGCGCCGCTGCGGATGGAGGGCCAGGTGGCGGACAGGGGAGCCATCGCCGGACGGTAGCCGCCGGACCAGGGCCAGATGCTGTTGGCCGGGTCTTTCCCTTCGGCGATGCGCCGAAGGTTGACGGGATGGCCGGCAAGAAGTTCCTGCGACCGGAGAATCAGCTCGTTGAGCAGGTCGGCCGTAGCCTGGGCCTGGGGAACCGCAGCCTTGACCAGCAGGGGTTGCCAGGGCTCCAGCGGATGGTCGTGCGGCGGTGCGCAGACCAGGCGCTTGTCTCCGCCCCCGATGACCAACAGATGCCGGTATTGGATGCCGGTATAGAAATGTATGCGCTCTCCGCCGAGTTTTTCCTGGAGGAAGCGGATGAGGATATCTCCTTCCTCCGTGCTCAGGTGGCCGGCCGAATGGTTTTTGATGCAGCCGTTCTCTAGGCAGATGAGGTTGCAGCGGATGGCCATATCCCCGGGCTGGAGTTCGATGCCGATGCTGGCCGCTTCCAGAGGGCCGCGCCCTTCAAATACTTTGTGCTGGTCGTAGCCCAGAATCGAAGAATTGGCCACTTCGCTGCCCGGATGCATATCGTCCGGAACGGTCTTGAGCAGCCCGCAGCGTCCCTCCCGCGCCAGCAAATCCATATAAGGAATCCGCGCGTGCTGGAGCAGGGTCTTCCCGCCCAGTTCCGGCATCGGCCTGTCGGCCATTCCGTCTCCTATGATGACGATGTGTTTCATCTTTTTGCCGTCCGCCCGGCGGTTAAATGTTGGCGATGCTCATAATGTCGGCGAACACGCCGGCAGCCGTCACGCCGGCGCCCGCACCGTATCCCTGAATCATCATCGGATAGTCGTGATAACGCTCGGTGGTGAGCAGGATGATGTTATTGGAACCTTCCAGGTTGTAGAAGGGATGACGGGCATCCACTTCCTGCAAGGAGACGCTGCACGCCCCGTTTTCCATCTTGGCGACGAATTTCCATTTGCAGCCTTTGGACTCCAGCACCTTGCGCCGGGCTTCGAAATCCGCGTCCAGGGAGGGGAGTTTGGCCCAGAATTCGGCTTCCGTACAGTCGAAAAATTCCTTGGGGATGAAAAGGCTCTTCCGCACATCTTCCTGATTGACCCGGTAGCCGGCCTCGCGGGAGAGAATCACCAGTTTGCGGATGACGTCCTTGCCGGAAAGGTCGATGCGCGGGTCGGGCTCGGAAAAGCCCTGCTCCTTGGCCTGACGGACGGTTTCGCTCAGGGGCGTGTCCTCCGCGATGGCGTTGAAAATGAAGTTGAGCGTGCCGCTGAGCACCGCTTCGATTTTCTGGATGCGGTCTCCGCTGTTGACCAGGTCGTTGATGGTGTTGATGATGGGCAGGCCGGCGCCGACATTGGTCTCGAAGAGGAATTTAACCCCCTTGCGGCGGGCCGTCGTCTTCAGGCGTGCGTAGGTCTCATATTCGGAGGAGGCCGCAATCTTGTTGGCCGTCACCACGGAGACGCCGTGGTTGAAGAGTTCTTCATAAATCCCGGCGACCTCGCTGCTGGCCGTGCAGTCCACGAAAACGGAATTAAAGATATTCATTCCGATGACCTGGTTCTTCAGTTCCTGGACGTCGATGTCGATGCCCTTGTCCCGGATGAGGCTGCGGATGTCGCCGCCGAGGTCGATGCCGCTCCGGTCGAAAATGGCGCGGGTGCTGCGGGCGATGCCCACGACATTGAGTTTGAGGCCGCGTTCCTTCTTGAGCTTTTCGCTCTGGGAAGCAATCTGTTCGAGCAGCTGTCCGCCGACCGTTCCGATGCCGCAGAGGAAAAGGTTGAGCTCCTTGTATTCGGAGAGGAAGAAACTGTCGTGGATGACGTTCAGCGACTTCTTCATGAACTCTTCCTTCACGACGAAAGAAATGTTGGTCTCGGAGGCTCCCTGGGCGCAGGCGATGATGCTGATGCCGTTGCGGCCGAGGGTCGTGAACAGTTTGCCGGCGATGCCGGTGGCGCGACGCATATTCTCGCCGACGATGGCGACGGTCGCCAGATGTCTTTCGAGCCTGAGGGGGGCCAGGGCGCCGACGGAAATTTCCTTTTCGAAGACCTTTCCGAGGACTTCACAGGCCAGGGACGCGTCTTCATCCTTCACGCCGATGGAAATACTGACTTCCGAAGAGGCCTGGCTGACGAAGAATACGCTGATGCTGTGCCGGGCCAAGGCGGAGAATATCAGGCTGTTCACCCCGACGACGCCGACCATCGTAGGACCGGAAAGGGTGATGAGGGCCGTGCCGCTGATGGACGAGATGCCGGTGATGGCGCGGCCGTGATGGTCGCAGTCCTTGCGGATGACCGTCCCTTTCGCCTCGGGATGGAAAGTGTTCTTGATGAGGATGGGAATGTTCTTGGCGTACACGGGGTAGAGGGTCGGGGTATAGATGACCTTCGCCCCGAAATTGCACAGTTCCATCGCCTCCTCGTAACTGAGCTGGTCGATGACGTAGGAATTCTGGATGATGCGCGGGTCGGCGGTCATAAAGCCGTCCACGTCCGTCCAGATTTCAAGGATTTCGGCGCCGAGCGCCGCCGCGAGGATGCTGGCCGTATAGTCGCTGCCTCCCCGGCCGAGGTTGGTGATTTCTCCGCTTTCCCGGTCTGCCGCGATGAATCCCGGCACGACGACGAGCGAATCCCCGGCTGGAAAATCCCGGAACGCTTCCCGGATCAGCTGTTCCGTGAGGGCGTTGTCCACCACGTTGCGTCCGCCGTCCTTGAACGTCTTGACGAAAGCGAGGGCGTTGTAACGGACGGCACCGTCCAGATAGGCGGCGACGATGTTGGACGAAAGGCGTTCGCCGTAACTGACGATGGCGTTCTCGCTTTTCTGCGTGAGGTCTTTGAGCAGGTAGATGCCCTGGCAGAGGCTTCGGAGCTCTTCGAAAAGCCCGTCCACTTTGACAAGAAGGTCTTTTTTCCGGCCGGTGGGAACCAGCGCGTCGATTATCTCATAGTGACGCGCTTCCATCTGCAGAAGCTGTTCCGCATAGGATTTGTCTTTGGATGCGGCCGTCCGTGCCACGCCGAGCAGGGTGTCGGTCACGCCTCCCAGGGCGGATACGACGACAACCAGCGGCTCTTTGACGCTTTCCACGACCTTTTTCACATTTTTCAGGCCTTCGATGCTCCCGACGGAACTGCCACCGAATTTGAGAACTTTCATACGTTTGGCAAACTAACTAATCCATAAATATCCAAAATCCTGCAAAAATACATAAAATTCGCACTTCTTACAAGAAAATAAGCCGGATTCATCACTTTTTTCATTTCGACATCTTCCCATAGAGGCGGGGCTTGGAAAATCAGAGATTTTTGTATATATTTGCCGTTTGTTGTGTCAGTTGGAAGAACAAAAGAATTATAATGGAAAAAATGAATGGTTTCTACGCCCGTTATGCCGGACGCGTCGAATCGGCCCGCAAGGTCCTGGCCCGTCCGCTGACCCTCAGTGAAAAAATACTCTACGCTCATCTGTATCACGATGAGATCAAGCCCTTGCAGCGTCAGGTTTCGTATGCGGATTTCCGTCCTGACCGCGTGGCGATGCAGGACGCGACGGCCCAGATGGCGCTTCTCCAGTTTATGAATGCCGGAAAAGACAAGGTGGCGGTGCCCTCCACGGTGCATTGCGACCACCTGATCTGTGCCTGCGACGGCGCGGAAAAGGACCTGCCCGCAGCCTGTGAGACCAACAAGGAAGTGTATGATTTTCTTGCTTCCGCCGCTGCGCGTTACGGCCTGGGCTTTTTCAAACCCGGTGCCGGCATCATCCATCAGGAGGTGCTGGAGCATTTCGCTTTCCCCGGCGGAATGATGGTCGGAACCGATTCCCATACGCCCAATGCCGGCGGTCTGGGGATGGTGGCCGTCGGTGTCGGCGGCGCCGATGCCGTGGATGTGATGACCGGAATGGAATGGGAACTCAAAATGCCCAAAATCATCGGCGTCCGTCTCAGCGGTGCGCTGCAGGGCTGGGCTTCCGCTAAGGATGTGATTCTCAAACTTGCCGGCATCCTGACTGTGAAAGGCGGCACCAATGCCGTCATCGAGTATTTCGGGGAAGGCTGCGCCTCCCTTTCCTGCACCGGCAAGGCCACCATCTGCAATATGGGGGCGGAAGTGGGCGCGACCTGCTCGGTTTTTCCCTACGACGCCCGGATGGCGGCCTATCTGAAGGCGACCGGACGGGAAGACGTCGCCGCCGCGGCGGATGCCTGCCGCAAGGAACTGGTAGCGGACGCCGAAGTGGCCGCGCAGCCCGAAAAATACTACGACCGCGTCATCGACATCGATTTGTCCGCCCTGACGCCTTATGTCAACGGTCCTTTCACCCCCGACGCCGCCTGTCCCGTCTCCGAAATGGAGGCCCGCGTCAAGGAGAACGGCTTCCCCGAGGCGGTGGAAGCGGCCCTCATCGGTTCCTGTACCAATTCTTCCTATCAGGACCTGGCCCGTGCCGCCAGCGTGGCCAAGGCCGCCCTGGATGCCGGACTCAAACCCAAGGCCACCCTCATCATCAATCCCGGCAGCCGGCAGATTTACCTGACCGCGCAGCGTGACGGCATCCTGGATGTTTTCCGCAGGGCAGGCGCCCTGATTATGTGCAACGCCTGCGGTCCCTGCATCGGGCAGTGGAAACGCAAGACCGATGACAATACCCGCCGCAACAGCATCGTCACTTCCTTCAACCGCAATTTTGCCAAGCGGGCGGACGGCAATCCCAATACCCACGCCTTCATCGTATCGCCCGAAATGGCGGTCGCCCTTGCCTTTGCCGGCAGGCTGGCCTTCGACCCCTCCCGCGATACCATCGACGGGGTCCGGCTGGAAATGCCGGCGGGCGACGAACTGCCGCTCAAGGGCTTCGTGCCCGATTCCGAAGGCTATGTGGAGCCGCAGGAAAGCCGCCAGGACCCCATCATCCGGGAAGGCAGCGAGCGTCTGCAGCGCCTGCAGCCCTTCACCCCCTGGGACGGCAGGGATTTCACCGGCCTGCACCTGCTCATCAAGACGCAGGGGAAATGCACCACCGACCATATTTCGATGGCGGGCCCCTGGCTGAAATATCGCGGCCACTTGCAGAACATTTCCGAAAATATGCTGATGGGAGCCGTCAGCGCCTTCAACGGCAAGACCAACGAGGTACTCAACGACCTAAAGGGCGCGTATATGGCCGTCAGCGCTTCCGCCCGGACCTACAAGGAAGCCGGCGAGGGGAGTATCGTGGTGGCGGAAGACAATTATGGAGAAGGTTCCAGCCGCGAGCACGCGGCGATGGAGCCGCGTTATCTCGGGGTCAAGGTCATTCTGGCCAAGAGTTTCGCCCGCATCCACGAGACCAACCTCAAGAAGCAGGGCGTGCTGGCCCTGACTTTCGCGGATCCCGCCGACTATGACAAGGTGCGCGAGGGCGACCGCATCGACGTGGCCTGCAGCGGCATCGCACCCGGAAGCCGGGTCCGCATCAGCCTGACGCACCGTGACGGCTCCCGCGAAAGTTTCGATGCCGTCCACACCTACAATGGGCAGCAGATAGGCTGGCTGCGCGCCGGTTCGGCCCTGAACAGCCTCAGCAACCGCTGAGATTTCACTTCAAACGATATTTTTAGAGAGAATACGATATGTTGACAACGCACCAAGACTACCTGATCTACAAGTTATCAGATGAGATGAAGACCCACACCAAGATGGATCCGGAACTCTTCACCAAGCTTGACGTGAAACGCGGCTTGCGCAACGAGGACGGCTCCGGCGTGCTGGTGGGTCTGACCAACATCGGCAACGTCGTCGGTTACGAGGTTTCTCCCGAGAAAAAATTCATCCCGCTTGAAGGCAAGCTCTTCTTCCGGGGGTATGAAGTCTCCGACATCATCCACGCCATTATGAAAGAGGACCGTTTCGGTTTCGAGGAAGTGGCGTTCCTGCTGCTCTCCGGCCGCCTGCCCGACCGGGACGAACTGGAGACCTTCAAGAAAATGCTGGTCCAGAATATGCCGCTGGAGAAGAACACCCTCCTGCACATCATTGAGATGGAGGGCAACAACATTATGAACATCCTGGCCCGGAGCGTGATGGAAATGTACACCTTCGACGAGAATCCGGACGACGTGTCCATCGAGAACCTGATGCGCCAGAGCATCGAGCTGGTCTCGAAGATTCCGACCATCATCGCCTACGCCTACAATATGCTGCG
>CADBLM010000023.1 GCA_902795445.1 uncultured Bacteroidia bacterium | reverse complement strand
GTTGGCCGAGTGGTTAGGCATTGGTCTGCAAAACCAAGTACAGCGGTTCGATTCCTCTACGCACCTCCACAAGCCCCTGCTGCCATCTGCGGGGGTTTTGTTTTATTAGGAGAATTGATTATTTTTGCAGGGTATATCCCTTAATTGAAACAATATGGCAGCCATTCACATCAACAAAGAGGCCTTCCTGAAAAGAGTCTGGAACTTCGAGGCCGATCCGAAAAATTGGAAATTCCTGGGCGACAAGCCCGCGCTCGTGGACTTTTTTGCGACCTGGTGCGGTCCGTGCCAGATGATTTCCCCCATTCTGGAAGAATTGTCCGAGACCTATGCGGGAAAAATCGACATCTATAAAGTCGATGTGGACGAGGAGGAAGAACTGGCCGCCGCGTTCGGCGTCAGCAGCATCCCGTCCCTGCTCTTCTGTCCGAAAAACGGCAAGCCGCAGATGAAACTCGGCGCCCAGCCCCGCGAAGCCCTCGTGCAGGCCATCGAAGCGATGCTGTAGGTCCGGCGAGGCCATCGAAACAAGGCGTAAAAAAACGGATGAGTTTCACTTGAAGCCCATCCGTTTTTTCGTTGATATGCGTCCGTTCGTTTACCGGTACAGCAGT
Organism: uncultured Bacteroidia bacterium; assembly: GCA_902795445.1. Taxonomy (GTDB): domain Bacteria; phylum Bacteroidota; class Bacteroidia; order Bacteroidales; family UBA932; genus Cryptobacteroides. Next base: position 23,466 of record CADBLM010000023.1, on the reverse strand, counting down.
GTCGCATTGTCAAGCCAGACAAAACTGTTGGCGCCCCAATGTCCCGCTTCATACTGAACGGTAGATGCGGAAGCGCTCAACGTGCCGTTGGCCGCGAGATTGGTATAGGTCTGCGTAACTGCCGTCCCCTTGGGGCCTGTTTGGTCGATAACGGTAGTGCCGCCGATTTTCACGGTGCAGGAGTTGCGGTTGAGCAGGGAAGCCGTCCTGATGCGGATGCTGGTCGTCAGGGAAACGGCGATATTCGCAGGGATGTACAATGTGGATAAAGTAGCAGTCAGATTTCCTGCGGCTGCATTTCCCATTTTGATACTGTTGCCGTCCCTGGAACAGGAACTGCCCCAGGACCATTTTCCGGAAGTACCGGGAGCGCTGTCCCTGAAGGGCAGGCCGGTGACGTGGAAGGTGCGGGAGGCGTTGGCGGTGACACCGTCGAAGGTGCAGGTGCCGGTGAGGGTGTGTGCTCCCCAGCTTTGACCGGGCAGCGTATCGTAAGAAAGATAGTTCCCGTCAAATCCGGTGGCCGCTCCGCCGTCATAGGAGTAGGACCAGGAAGAACTGCCGTACTTGCTGTCTTCCAGCAGGGCTGTGGCGATACCGACCTTGACGGACGGGGCATAGATGGTGGAGCCGTCCTTGCTGTTGGCGGTGGAAACATTCTTGCTCTGACCGTTGGTGCCGGCATAGCAGTCATAACTGGTGTAGCCGCCCAGCGTCACGCTGACGGAGGGAGCCGGGGAAGAAGCCTTGGCGGTCAGTTGTTTGACGGCGCCGCTGGCCGAGGTATAGGACGCGACGACGTCATACTCACCTTTCGGAAGATAGGTCCAGCCGCCGGCGACCGCCATCGTTCCGGAAGAAGCGCTCAGGCGGCGCACCGTCTGCCCGTCCTTGCGAAGTTCGACGCTCCACGTTTGAATCATCGGAGTCCATTCTTCGGGAATGGAAATGGGAGAAAGGACGGCCTGGGAGCCGCAGAGTTCACCATTCGCGTATGTATGCGCAATCGTGACTTCCGGCACAAAGACATTATTGTCCAGCACCAGCCCGGGAGTTCCCAGGGCATAGATGCCGCCGGCCTCCAGGAGCATATCCTTCGGATTGCAGGCGGTATAGACGTTGCCGGCCGCGGTGGTGACACGGAAAGTAAAACCGCCCGGATAGGAGCCGGGAGCAATCGCTGCGATATAAGTCTGTCCTGCATCCAAAGGGTTGACGGAGAGGATGACGCTGGAAGAGCCGCATACGGAGGAAATGGCAGCGGATTCGATATCAACGGTGACCGTTCCCGCAATGGGAGCACCGTTGACGGCGGAAATCTCAACGCTTTGGGCACCATCCACATAAGAGGGCATCCGGAAAGAAACCATTGCACAAAGATGGCTGAAGACGAGCCCGCCTTCGACGGTATGGTTGGCAACGGTTCCGCTTGCCAGGGCCAGGGCGGCGCCTTCTGCGAAGGAGGCCGAAGTGGCATCCTGCGAAACGGGAAGCGTCGTCGTGAGCGTGTTCTCTGCAAGGCTTGCCGCAGCATCGTAAGGATAAAGCGCATAAATCTGCCTGGCGCAGAGATGGACTTCGCCTTCAAAACAAGCCAGGCTGGGGTCATCGGCAAGCGTTCCGTCAAAACGGTGGCCGGAACATTCTCCGGACAGGTCGAACACGCTCAGCGCATCTCCTACCGTCCAATGGACAAGTCCGTCACTAAGGGAAGCGAGAGCTGATTTGCAAGAGGCTTTGGAGGCCGGCAGGGTGAGCGGCTGGAGCGGCTGGGCATCAAACTGCGATGCATCGGCATCTTTGAGAATTTCTTTGGAGCAGGAGCAGCAAGCGAGGAGAACGGCTGCGAAAACAAATATCTTTTTCATCATTCCATCCCTCCTTCGTAATCGTCAAACAAATGCAAAGTGCCTGTATAGGAGGAGATGCCGGATAATACGCTCGCGCATAGGGGCAATGGTGCAGGCAAGGCGATTTCCTTGCATACCGGTGCCAGATAAGCATGAAGTTTCATAGTACTTGTTTAGTCTTTTCGTAAAAAGCGGCGCAAAGGTACGAATTTTCCGGCACAATCGCAAATCAGCATAAACCGGTCCGCAGCCGCTGCGGTCCCGTCCGACAACGACAGGACGAAGCAAAAAAAACGGATGAGCAGGTGCCCATCCGTTTTTTCATTCCGGTCCAATGCTCTATCTGAAAGATGTAAACGGAACACACTTAAACCTTGTGCCGGAGTACTCAGCGTCTATTGAATTTCCGCATCACTCAAAGATGTCCACTCAGTTGTAAGACAACGACAGACTCACAACTTTTACATAAGGTCCGGCAGCCGTATAGGTACTCTCCAACATCAACTGGCTGTTGGAAGAAGATATCGTTCCCGTCCCCGAACAGCCGCTGTTCAAAATTTCCGACGAAGTGTCGCTGCTTGAACTTTCCCGACTGAAAACTTCTTTTCCTGCGACATACATCTTATAGGTTGTCTTAATGACTCCGAAAAACCTGAAGGATTTCAGGTATGCATCCGTTGTCAGACGAACGTCAATATTGGTCGGGCAATAAAAGGAAAACTTCGTAGTAATATTGCACTTCCCAGAACCCTTAACAGCTCCAAGCTGCACATTGCTGCTGGAGAAGCTAACATTCCACGAGGCCTCTTTCCAACTGCTTTCCTGCGGAGGATTCTGGCTCCACGGCAAACCCGTCACGTGGAAGGTACGGGAGGCGTTGGCGGTGACGCCGTCGAAGGTGCAGGTGCCGGTGAGGGTATGGGCTCCCCAACTTTGACCGGGCAGCGTATCGTAAGAAAGATAGTTCCCGTCAAATCCGGTCGCCGCTCCGCCGTCATAGGAGTAGGACCAACTGGCGCGGTTGCGGCTTTCCGCAAGCAATTCGTTGGATATATTTACTTTCATAGAAGGTGCATAGACGGTCGAGCCGTCCTTGCTGTTGGCGGTGGAAACCTTCTTTTTCTGGCCGTTGGTGCCGGCATAGCAGTCGTAACTCGTATATCCCCCTAACGCTACCGTAAAATTCGGGGCGGGAGAGGTGGCGGTGCCGGCGAGGGTCTTGGTCTTGCCGTTGACGAGGGTGTACCGGACCTCGATGTCATAGGAGCCTTTGGGCAGGTAGGTCCAGCCGTTCGCCACGGTCATCGTACCGGCGGACTTGCTGAGGGTGCGGACGACGACGCCGTCTTTTTTGAGCGTGGCGCTCCACTCCTTCACCATATTTTCCAGGTCTTTCTGTACCTGGGGAATATCCAGGGACGCGATGGAGCCGCTGAGTTCTCCGGCGGCATTGGTCGTGTGGGAAATGGTAACGGTCGGGGCCACGTCAAGGGCCAGGTTGACCGTTCCGATTTTGTAGATGACGCCCGGCCGCGCCTTGACCGTCTTGCTGCTGCGGGCCGTATAGGTACTGCCGGCGGCGGTCGTAACCGTAAAATTGAATCCGCCTTCGTAAGTGCCGGGAGCGACGACGGCGTAATAGACGCCGGAAGCGGCCATCGCGTCGCCGGAGAGGGTGACCGCCGTCGCGTCTCCGCCGGATGTCAGCTGCCCGCCTTCACAGTCCACGGAAACCGTTCCGGCGACAGGCACGCCGGAATTGGCACGGACGACGACGCTGCGGGCGCCGTCCACATAGTCCGGCATCGTGAAGGACAGCACGGAGCAGAGAGGGGTAAAGACGACATCATCGTCGGTACTCCGCTCCTCGTTGAAAGCGCCGCGTGCAAAAGCCAGGGCCGCACCGGAAGCGAACGAGCCGTTGACGGCATCCTGCGATGTGGGAATGGTCATCGTCAGGGTCTTGCTCCCGTCAAAATAAGCATTTTTCTGATAGGGATAGACCGAGAAAAAGGAAGAGGTGAATTCCCGGATCCGGCCGGCAAACTTGCGGGTTTTCACCGCTCCCTCGTGGGTGCCGGCAAAGCAGGAGCCCGCTCCTTTGTAACGGGTATCAAAAATGTTGAGTTCGTCCCCCTCCGACCAAAGGACGGTCTTGCCCGTGCTGCCGCCCAGGGAGGTCTTGGTCAGCGAAGAAGCGTCTTCCTCGAAGACGAAACGAACCAGCCCGGATTTGGAAGCCGCAGCCGGAGACGCCGACGGGTCATCGGAGACGAGCAGGGAGCCCAGCGTGGCATCAACCCATTCCTCCTGAGGCTCCTCCGGAATTTCTTCAGCCGTCTCAACGCGCCCCTCTTTCGAGCAGGCCAGCACCGTGGCAAGCACGGACAAAAGCATAAAATAACGCTCAGGGCGCCGCTTACATTTCATCGTCTTCACTGTCATCATTTTCATCGTAATCACCGCCGGCGATGAATTCACCGCTATTGCACAGGAGAAAACGATCCTCTGCACAAAACACCTCACAACGAGGTGTGAAGTAAATTTCATAGTCTATACGCATCGAGCGGTTCAGGTCTATACGGGCGTCCAAAAGGCCGTCCCGAAAAAACGGCCGCAAATTTAGCTTATTTTTCTAAAAAATGCAAGAGTCACGATGCAAGCCGGAAACGGCGGGACGAGAGAAGGTAAAGCCGGACGGTTAAGGCAGGACTTCCTTCAGGAAGGGTCCGGTGACGGAGTCGGGATGGACGGAAAGCTGCTCGGGCGTACCCTGGGCGACGATGCGGCCTCCTTTGGCGCCGCCGTCGGGGCCCATATCGATGAGCCAGTCCATATTCTTGAGCACGTCGAGGTTGTGCTCTATAATCAGGACGCTGTTGCCCTGGGCGACCAGACGGCGCAGGGCGGCCAGCAGGATGCGGATGTCTTCGAAATGGAGGCCGGTCGTGGGCTCGTCCAGCACATAGAGGGTCTTTCCGGTACCTTTGCGACCGAGTTCCGCAGCCAGTTTCATCCGCTGGCATTCCCCTCCCGAAAGGGTGACGCTGGACTGGCCGAGACGGACATAGCCCAGGCCGACTTCTTTCATCGCGCGCAGGCGCTGTTCGATTTTGGGAACCTTTTCAAAGAAATCGCAGGCCTCGGAAATGGACATTTCCAGAACGTCATTGATATTTTTCCCCTTGTAGCGGACGGCGAGGGTCGCGTCGTTGTAGCGCTTGCCGGCGCACTCGGGACAGACCACGTGGACCGAGGGCAGGTAGTTCATTTCCACCACGTTGAGACCGGCTCCCTTGCAGGCCTCACAACGTCCGCCGGCCACGTTGAAGGAGAAACGGCCGGATTTGAAGCCCCGGGCCTTGGCATCCGGAGTATTTTCGAAAAGAAGACGGATCTGGGTGAATACGTCGGTAAAGGTGGCCGGATTGCTCCGGGGGGTCTTTCCGATGGGTGACTGGTCGATGACGATGAGTTTGTCCAGATTCTCCACCCCGAGGATTTCCCTGTAGGGAAGCGGCTTGAGGCGGGTGCGGAAGAACTTGTTGGAGAGGATGGGCACGAGGGTCTCTGCGATCAGGGAGGACTTGCCGCTGCCGCTCACGCCGCAGACACCGACCAGACAGCCCAGCGGAATGCTGACGCTGAGGTCCTTGAGATTGTTGCCGGTGCAGCCAACGAGGGTCAGCGCCTTGCCGTTGCCGGGCGAACGGGTGGCGGGCACGCCGATGGAGAGCTCGCCGCGCAGATAACGCAGCGTCACCGAATCGCTGCCGCGCAGGAGCGGGGATGCGGGGCCGTTGTAGCAGATTTCACCGCCGTTTTCCCCGGCGCCGGGCCCGACATCCACCAGCCAGTCGGCCGCCATCATCGTTTCAGCGTCGTGCTCAACGACCATCACGCTGTTGCCTTCGTCCCGCAGCGCCTTGAGCGAGGCGATGAGTTTGCGGTTGTCCCGCTGATGCAGGCCGATAGAGGGTTCGTCCAGGATATAGAGGACGTTGACCAGTTTGGAACCAATCTGGGTGGCCAGGCGGATGCGCTGCGACTCCCCTCCCGAAAGCGAGGCCGTGGCACGGCTGAGGGAGAGATAATCCAGGCCGACATCCACCAGGAAGCCCACCCGGTCCCGCAGTTCGCGCAGGATGTCACGGGCGACAAGCTGCTGACGGTGGCCCAGTTTGGGCTCCAGGGCGGAAAGCCACTGCCGGAGTTCGCTGATTTCCATCTCGGCAACCTCGGAAATGGTCTTCCCGTCTATCTTGAAATAGGATGCCTCCTTGCGAAGGCGCGTCCCCCGGCAGACGGGGCAGACGACTTTTTCCTCGATATCCTCGACGACGCCGGGGAAGGACTCCAGGGAGGAATTCAGGCCCTCGCCGACGCGGAAGAGGTCTTCCGAGCCGAAAATGATATGGGAAAGCGCTTCTTCCGGAATGTCCGAAACGGGGTCGTAGAGGCTGAAACCATATTTGCGGGCAATGGCCCGGACGAGTTCGAACTTGCGGTTGTTCTGATACTTGCCCAGCGGAACGATGGCCCCGTCCGCAATGCTCCTGCGGGAATCGGGAACGATGACATCCATCCGCACGTCGCTGATGAGGCCGAGCCCCTTGCAGTGGGGGCAGTAGCCCTGCGGCGAATTGAAGGAGAAGGTGAAGGGCTGGGGCTGGGGCAGCGAAATACCGGTTTCCGGACAGATCAGGTTCTTGGAAAAGTGCTCGACGGCACCGCTTTCCGCATCGAGTACCATCAGCGAGCCCTTGCCGTAATTGAGGGCGCTGACGACCGAACGCCGTACCCGCGCGACGTCTTCTCCGGAAGGTTTGAGGCGGTCGATGACGAGTTCGATGAAGTGGTTCTTGTAACGGTCCACGGCCTCCACGTCGGCGAGTTCGAGGAGTTCCCCGTCAACCCGGATGGAGGTAAAACCGCGCTTGCGCATCTGCGCAAAAAGCTCCTTGTAATGTCCCTTGCGGCCGGCTACGAGCGGGGCGAGCAGGTAACATTTGCGGCCGTCATAGCGCTGTTCGATGAGTCCGACAATCTGTTCGTCGGTATATTGGACCATTTCCCTGCCGGTTGCCGGAGAATAGGCCGTCGAGGCCTTGGCGTAGAGCAGGCGCAGGAAATCGTAAATCTCGGTGATGGTGCCGACGGTCGAACGGGGATTGCTGCCTGTCGTTTTCTGCTCGATGGCGATGATGGGGCTCAGGCCGTCGATGGCCTCGACCTGGGGTTTGTCGAGGTAACCGATGAAATGCTTGGCGTAGGGCGAAAGGGTGTCCAGATAGCGCCGCCGTCCCTCGGCATAGATGGTATCGAAGGCCAGGGAGGACTTGCCGCTGCCGCTGAGTCCCGTGACGACGACGAAACGGTCGCGGGGGATGTCGAGGCTGACGCCCTTGAGGTTGTTGGAGGAAGCCCCTTCGATATGGATGCTATTCTTCCTCATAGGGCTCGTTGAAGGGTTGCAGGAAGGGATTGCCGTCGCGCTCCTCGCCGATGGTGGTGGAGGGGCCGTGGCCGGGAAGGACCAGGGTATCCCCGTCCAGGGGCATCAGACGGGTCATAATGCTCTCCATCAGCCGGTCGTAATCGCCGTGACCGAGGTCGGTGCGGCCGATAGTTCCGGCAAAGAGGGTGTCTCCGCTGACCAGCAGGCGCGCCTTGCGGGCATAGTAGCAGACGCAGCCGGGACTGTGGCCGGGCGTGGCGATGACCTCGAAACGCATTCCGGCGAGGTCCAGCACCTCTGCGTCGTGCAGGTCCCGCAGCGGGACTTGCAGACCGGGCACGGGCTGTCCGAGGAAACGGCACTGCTTGTCAAGGTCCGCGATGACGGGGGCGTCGGCCGGCGAAAGGTACACGGGCAGGCCGCCGAAGTCATCCGAGAGGGGCTGGACCCCTTCGATATGGTCGAAATGGGCGTGCGTGAGAAGGATGGCTTCCGGGAGCAGGGAATGTTCCTTGAAAAAAGCATACAGCTGTTCCTGCTCGCCGGGCAGGTAGAAGGAAGGGTCCACGACAACGCAGCCGGGTCCTTTTTCCCACAAGACGATACAGGCTGCACGAAGGACGCCGAAATGAAAAATCTGCTGGTTCATCGGGCTTTAGAGAGGAAGGGTCTTACTGCGGAGCCAGGCTTTCATCTGCGGCCCTCCGCAGGCTTCGATACGGGGAGCGAGACGCTGATAGACGCTCTCGTTGTAATCGTTGAGCCACTTGATTTCTTCGGGTGAAAGAAGTTCCTTCAACACGGCGGAAGTATCGAAGTGGCAGCAGGTCAGGGTATCGAAACGCAGCCAGTCGCCGAACTCGTTGGAACTGTCCTTGACGCAGAGCACGATATTCTCGTGCCGGATGCCGTGCAGGCCTTCGCGGTACATACCCGGTTCGTTGGAGGTCACCATTCCGGCCCGCAGGGGCACGTGATTGGTCGGACGGATGCTCTGCGGCCCTTCGTGGACGCCGGAGAGGAAACCGACGCCGTGGCCGGTGCCGTGGCCGTAATTGCGGCGGGTCCGCCACAGATGGATACGGGCCAGCGCATCGAGCTGGGAGCCGGGGGTGCCTTCGGGGAAAACGGCCAGGGAGAGGTTGATCATCGCCTTGAGGACCAAGGTATAGTCTTCCTTTTCGAGCATCGTCAGCTCTCCTACGGGAACGGTACGGGTGATGTCGGTCGTGCCGTAGAAATACTGGCCGCCGGAATCCACGAGGTAGAGTCCCCTCCTGCGGATGAGCGGGGAATTTTCGACGGGACTGCTGTAATGGGGCAGGGCCGCCGCCGGGCCCCAGGCCGAAATGGTTCCGAAACTGTCGCCCCGGTAGCCTTCGATTTCCGCACGCAGGGAGGTCAGATGCAGGGCCGCCTGCTGCTCCGTGACGGATTCGCCGGCCGCAAGGGCGGTCTCCAGCCAGTAGAGGAAACGCTCCACGGCGATACCGTCTTCGAAAAAGGCGTTGCGGAAGCCTTCGATTTCCTTGGGATTCTTGCAGGCTTTCTCCAGAATGACGGGAGAACTGCCGGAAAGGACGTTCTCCTCTCCGAGCGCATCGCAGAGCGTCTCATAGACCTGGGCGTTGAGCGTATCCAGATCGACGAAAACCTTTCCGCCGGGACGCCCCTCTCCATAGGTATAAATTTCGGGATAAATACTCTCGTAGGGCAGAATGTCAATCCCCTGGGACGAGAGCAGGGCAAACGTGTCCGCCGTCTCGGAATCATCATCCACCTCCCCTTTGCTGACAAACCAGAGAACGCGGTCGGCCGTCACCAACAGATAGGAAATGACGTAGGGATTGTAGTCGATGTCGCTGCCCCGGACATTGAGGGTCCAGGCAATCTGGTCGAGGGAGGAGAGCAGGATGGCGTTGCAGCCGGGCTGGGAAGCGATGAAGCCGCGCAGCCAGTCGATTTTGGACTGGCGGGTGCGGCCGACCTCCTCTTCATCCAGGGCGATGATGTCGGTATAAGGGACCAGCGGACGGTCTTCCCAGATGTTGTCGAGGATGTCGCCGGAAAGGATGATTTCGGAGTCCTCATTCCGGAAGGCGGCATGGAGGGCATCGCGCAGAATCCGGACGAAGGTGACGCTCTGACATTCCCCGCAGGTAGCGACGCGGATGGCGTCGCGGCCGGCGAAATGCTCCGCCAGCCAGGCGGGAATGGCGCCGATGTCGCCCTGCCCGCTTTTGTGCAGCTGGACGCCGCTGCCGGCGAGTTCCTGACCGGCCTGGATATAATAGCGCGAGTCGGTCCACAGGCCGATGTGGTCGGCGGTCACCGCCACATCCCCCGCCTCGCCGGTAAATCCGGTGAGCCACTCGATGCCCTTCCAGCGGGGCGCGAAATATTCACTCTTGTGAGGGTCGGTGCCGGCAATGATGACGGCATCATAGTGATTGCGCGACATCACCTCGCGCAGCTGCTCGATTCTTTGCTGATATTTGTTCATATTCAACTAATAAGCGGGACGGATAAACTCTTCAAAGGGAACTTTATACTTCTCGGTACCGTCAAAGACGTACGGTGCATAGACATAGCCGTGATACTGATAGACGGGAACCATCGCTTTCTCCAGCCGGGCGACGAAGTCGTCGTAATCCGTCCGGTTCCGGCTCCAGGCGACTTCCGCCAGGGCCGAAAGACGCGGCAGGGTCATAAACTGGACGTGGTCGAAGGTCTTGATAAACTCGCACCATACATTGCCTTGCAGACCGGTGACATAACGGGCCTCGTCCTCGCTGAGCTGGTCGAAGGGGTCGAAGTCAAAGCATTGCTGCAAGGGCAGGTAATGCTTCTTGGGAGCCAGGTTTTCCTTCGTCAGGTCGGGATTGGAGGTCTGATAGTAGTCGAGATAGCAGTAGGTGTTGGGCGTCATAATGACGCGGTTGCCTTGCTTGGCGGCGGCGATACCGCCCTTGGGACCGCGCCAGGACATCACCGTGGCCGAAGGGGTGACGCCGCCTTCGAGGATTTCGTCCCAGCCGATAATCTTGCGGCCTTTGGCGTTGAGATAGGTTTCGATGCGGCTGTTGAGATAGGACTGAAGCTCGGCCTCGCGGGTAAAGCCCAGCTGTTTCATCTTCTTCCGGCAGTCCGGACAGGTCTTCCAGTTGTCGCGGGGCGCCTCGTCTCCGCCGATGTGGATATACTCGCTGGGGAAAATTTCGCAGATTTCATCCAGGACATCTTCCAGGAAACGATAGGTGGTCTCCTTGGAGGGGCAGACGACGCCGTCGGCAAAAACACCCCAGCGGCAGCACACTTCTTTCTGTTTGCCGTCACAGGACAGCCAGGGATAGGAAGCAATGGCGCCGAGGTTGTGGCCGGGCATCTCGATTTCGGGGACGACGGTGATGAAACGTTCCGCCGCATAGGCTACGATTTCACGGGCCTGGTCCTGGGTGAAGAAATAGGGACCGTAGGGGATGCCGTCATAGACGTTTTCCTCTTCCACTTTGCTGTGGCGGCCGACGACGGTGGCCTTGCGGACGGAACCGATTTCGGTCAGACGGGGATATTTCTTGATTTCGATGCGCCAGCCCTGGTCTTCGGTCAGGTGCCAGTGAAGGATGTTCATCTTGTTGGACGCCAGCATATCGATGAAGGTCTTGACCTCTTCGACATTGAAAAAGTGACGGCAGCAGTCGAGCAGGGCGCCGCGATGGGCGAAACGGGGCGCATCCTCGATGATGACGCCGCACAGCCGGCGCGCGCCGGAGGCATCGGCCTTTTCCTGCAGGAGGATCTGGGAAAGGGTCTGGAGTCCCCAGAACACAGCCTTGGGCTCGCCGCCCGCAAGCGATATCCCCTCCTTGCCGATACGCAGGCGATAGGCGTCGGCGGCCAGCGTGCTGTCGATGGCGAGGGTCAGGACGGCCTCCTGCGCCGAAGCGGCCGGCGAGACCGTGGGAAGAACGGTGGCGGAGACGATGCGGACGTGACCCGCCGCCGTGCTGTCCTTGCCGGGGGCGAGGGTCTTTTCCATCATCCTGCCCCAGGTGCAGGCGACGCCCTGCAGCGCCTCATCTTCGGCATAAACCGGGAGGACGGCAGGCACTTTGCAGGCACCGCGGACGGCCTTGACTCTTTCCGGCTGGGGAACGACGGAATATTTGCTCCCGTCGGAACAGGAGGCGAGCAGAAGGGCCGCAAGGGCCGTGAAGGGCAGAAGAAAACGTTTCATATTCCAATCAAATCTATATTAATTCTACAATAATCGCATCGGAGACGAACCAGCGCGGCTCCGGAACGCGCAAGTTAGCAAATTCCGGCGTTTTTTCCAAACAAGACTGCGACAGGAGGGCATCCACCCGGCTGTTTCCGGACAGGCGGCGGAGCAGGTCTTCCGGAATGCCGTCCGAGGTACGCAGGGAAAGCATCACGCGCTCCATATCCTTTTGACGGGCGCTGAGTGTCTCGCCCTCCCTCGGGGCCGGCCCTTCCGCCGGAGACTGCCATTGTCGCAGCCAGCGGCCGAGGTCGGAGGGATTCCAGCTGCGGACGCCGCCGTCGTAGGAATGGGCGGCCGGTCCCAGGCCGACATAGGGAGCGCCGCTCCAATAGGCGCTGTTGTGCACGGCGCGATAAGGAGAGGCCGCAGCAGGCGAAGCCGAGCCGCGACGCGCAAAGTTGGAGATTTCATAATGCTCGTAACCCGCCTCGGCGAGCCGGGTACAGATACGGCGGTACTGCGCTTCGCAGACGCGCTCGCCGGGCTCGCGGAAACGGCCGCTGCGGACCATCCGTTCCAGCGCACTCCCCTCCTCGACGCTCAGCTGATAGGCTGACACGTGCTCGGGCGGTCCGCCGGGCAGGGAAAGCAGCGCATCGAGGTCGCTGTCGGGGAGACCCGGTCCCGTCCCGAAAATCAAATCGACGCTGATGTTGTCGAAACCTGCCTCCCGCAGCATACGGAAGGCCTCCGCCGCCCCGGCGGCCGTGTGGCGGCGGGCCATCTTCCGCAGGGTGGCATCGTCAAAGGACTGGATGCCCATACTCACCCGCCCCACGCCGAGGTTTTTCAGAAAGGCGGCATAGGCGGGGGTGATGTCATCCGGATTGACCTCGACGGTCCACTCGGCATAACGGCCGCCCGTCACAAGGGAGAGCTCCTCCACGATGCGCCGCAGTACGGAAGGAGGCAGCACCGAAGGGGTGCCGCCTCCTATGTAGAGCGTAGGGACGTCCGAAGTGGAAAGGATTTCCTGCCGACGGGCCCGAATCTCACGGCAAAGCGCGTCTGCATAGGCCCGGGCGTCCGTCTCGCGGAACAGCTCCGAATAGAAGGCGCAGTAGGTGCAGAAACGCTTGCAGAACGGGACGTGCAGATAGACCATCGGTTAGCGGAGCATCAACTCAGCCGTTCCCAGTTTGTAGTTTTCCGTATAGACATCGACGCTATAGACGCCTTTGGTCAGCTTGCCGATGTTGTTCAGATAGATAATCAAATCGATTTCAGTGCCGTTGTAGTCCACCTCACGGCCGGCGGACGCGGCCATTTCCTCTCCGGAGAAAATGAAACTGACCGGCTGCTCGGGATTGGTCAGCATATCGCCGTTGGCATTGCGGACGACGGTATAGACCATCACGGGACCTTTGGGGGCGAGATCGTTTTCAATCAGGCTCAGGCAGGTCTGCAAAGAGAATACCTGGCCGGCCCGGTCGGTCACCTTGCCGTTCTTGCGGAGACCTTCCAGCCGGACGCCCCGGGCCTTGAGCACGCTGCCGGCGGCCACTTTTCCGGACAGGTCGTCCACGGCCTGGGTGAGTTCCTCGTTCTTTTTCTGGCTCTCGGACAAGTCCTTGCGGGCGGAAGCGACATCGGCCCGGAGTTTCTTGTTGGCCGTATTGAGCGAGTCAATCTGCACGATGTAACTCTTCATAATGTTGCGAAGGGTGCCGAGTTCCTTCTCATATTTGCGGATGGCGGCACGGTTGGTAGCCTCCGTCTTCTTGACCCTTTCAATGAGCTGATTGACCTCTTCCCGGGAGGAATCCAGCTGGGCGTTGATGTTCGCATAATCGGAGGACAGGTCCTTGTAATCGCGCTGGAGCTCCATCATTTGGGAGGTCAGTTCCTGTTTTTCCGCATCCAGTTCATCGACCAGTTTCTGCTTGCTGATCCAGATGTAGGCCAGGACCGCAGCGAGGGCGACGACCAGGATAAACAGAAAGACCATCAGCCCTTTCGGGCCGCCTTTCCCTCCGTTTCCGGAAGACTTGGGAGCGGGTGACGTGGAACGAGGGGCACTGACGGGGGCAGCGGCGGGGGCGGAAGCCTTTTCTTCGACGACCTCCGTGGATGCAGGCCGTGCAAAACGGTTGGTTCTTCTTTCAAGCATAGCAGAAAACATTTGTTCTTGCAAATATATAACTTTTTCCGGGATTGACGCGCCTTTTCAGAAATTATAGCCTACGCTCAGGGCGGCACTGACCCGGAAGGGGGCGTCGGAAGCGGCGCCGGTCAGCGCAGCCGCCTTGCCGAGGCCGAAGCCCTGACGGTAACGGCCGGACAGGTCGATGTAGAGGCCGAAGGGGAAATTGTAGCGGACGGCAAGGCACACGCCGAAGGCCGGCGCGGTCCGGTAGGCGATATCGGTCTCATACCAGTCTTGTAAGAAAACGGGGCTGACGAGACCGCCTTCTTCCTTATAGTCGCGGCTGCTCCATCCCTTGGAGGCTTCGGCGGTCAGGCTCAGGTCGCAGGGACCCAGGCTGCGCCGCAGCGCCGCATTGAGACAGACGCGGCCCTCGCCCAGCAGGGCATAGCCGGGATAAATCTGCGTAGAGAGCGCGGCATCCGTCGTCAATCCCAGCCCCGCGTCGGCCCTCCAGGGGCCCTCACGCCAGGTATAGGCGGCCTGTGCCTGCCAGTTGCGTTCGCGCCAGATGGGCAGCGAACCCAGCCATTGCGTGATGGTCACCCCCTTGTCGGAGACCTTTTCCAGGATGTTTTCCCGATTGAGCGAGGAACGGTACTGCAACTCAAAGCGCAGCCAGTGCGCGGGGGTCACGTTCCAGGCCAGACGCAGGGCGGCCTCATCGGAGAAATAGTTGAACCACACCTGCTGTTTCTCACCGATACGGCCGATGCGGCGCAGGTAGCGGCCTTCCACGAGCAGGGAGGCATACTGTACCTGCAAGGCCCCCCCGAAGGCATTCTCATCTATCGGGAACCCGGAGATGCCCGGCTCCGTCAGATGGACGTTGCCGGCGGTCCACAGGCTGCTAACGCCCATATAAGCGCCTTTGTCGAGGAAGGCGTCGTAGGAAATGCCGGACTCGCCGACACGCTCGGCATTGACGCTCTGGGTATTGCGTTCAAAGAGGAAGGAAGCGCCGAAGACCCAGGGCCCCGTCTGATAAATGACGGAAGGGGTCAGCGCAAAGTCCAGCATATACATCGTATAGCGCAGGTCCTTGCGTTTGGCGCAGTTCTGGCTCTCGAAATTCAGGCCGGCGCCGACGATCCATCCGGCGCCGACGGGAATGCCGATGACACCCGAGAGGGAATAGGACTGACGGCTCTTGGTCCCGGGGGTAAACTCCAGGATATCGACGGGATAGCGCCCGGGCAGCTGGAGCATCGAACCGCAGTGCCGGTATGTGGTAAACTGTCGGAAAGCGAAGGTTCCGGCCATCGAAAAACGGCGGGTATGGGTCTGCGTGCGGCCGAGCGCCCCGGCGGTCCAGCCCACCGGCGCTCCGCTGGCCGGACGGTAGGCGCCGTACTCCCCGTCGGCGGAAATCAGGGCTTCGGACGCCGAGACGGTATCGAGCCGCACGCCGGCGGCATTGCTGCCCAGCCGCCACAGGCTGGCGTCCTGCACATCTTCGAAGCGGACCGGTTTGCCGGCCCGAAGGCCGGGGGCGGATACAAGCAGGACGAGCAGCACGCCGAGCCAGACGCGGCGGAAAGCCGGACGGCACAGCGGGAGGAAAGATGATGCGGTCCGTCTCATTCGTGCAGGGATTGAATGTCGCGCTGATAGAAATCAGCCGAAGAATTGTTGCTGTCCGCCAGCACCTCGTAGCCGGCCACCGCCGTGGCTTCCTGATTGACCCGGCGCATCAGCGTATGCTGCATAAAGGTTTCCGAGAGGGTGACATAGCCCACGTCCACGGCCGGAGAGAGGCGTTTGACATTGTTGGAAGCCGGCGTAAACACTTCCACGCCGTCCAGAATCCACGCCCAGGGCAGGCAGACGATGCGGTCGTCCGCAGAACCGGGAACGAGGGAGATATGGCTGTCGTCCGCCACGAAATCTCCGATGCTGACGCCCTTCGTCCGGAAGAGGACGATGGCCGGGGAAGAGACGGACACCGTATAAGCGTTGGCCTTGCCCAGCTTGATGACCAGATTCATATAATGGTCGCTGCGGATATGGCTGCCGGGAACCGGGTGATACTGCGTATTGTAGAATTCCTTGTTGTTGTAACAGACGAAATAATCCTCCTTGTCCAGGTTGACGCTGAGGGGGAAGTTGGCCGTATGGTCAATGGCCCCGCAGAAGCACAGGACGGCATCGGCCCCGGGCTTGAGGCAGAAGTCGCGTCCGCCGCCGGGAAACTGCCAGACGGCCTGGATGACGGGCGCGTAGTCCTTGAACACCAGCGTGCCGCTCCCGTCCCGGACGGCCCAGTGGTTGTTGCCCGTAGCGTTGTAGGGAGCCAGGACACCGACGCAGAGGCTGTCCAGATAATAGTCTTCCTCCGAATTGTTGTGGACAATCATATACTTGTCGCTCTGGTACTCCCCTTCCTGCGGGAGTTTCTTGCATCCGCCGCAGTAGATTTCCTTGATGAGGACGGGACTGGTCTCGACGTGCATCATCGTGAGGGACAGCCTCATTCCGGCCTGGGTGAAACGAATCTTGTCGCTGGAGCCGCTGTAGATTCCCTTGGGGTGATCCGAGGCGGAAGCGGACAGATGGACGGTGGAGGAGACGCGGTACAGGCCGGGGACCAGCTGGAAAACCGCTTCGCCGCCGGCGTTCGTCTCCGCCCGGTACTGTGCGCCGTTGGACATATTCTCCGCCAGCACTTCCAGGCCCGCCACGGGGTCGGAGCCATAGCCTTCATCGAATTGCATCGTGATGACGAGCGGGGCGACGGGATAGGCGTCCTTGGGAGAAAAACCGAGGCAGGACAGGCAGCAGAGCGCCGCACAGGCCAGGGATATGAGGGGTAAGGTTTTCAAAATTTGAGTCTGCAAGTGATACCGTAATAGAATGACGGCGTAAAGATGGTACTGATGCCGGTCGCGAGGGAAGTCACCGCCTGCCGGTTGTTGGTGAAGTTGTTGGCAAAGAAGGACAGGGAGACGTGGTCCCCGATTTCTTTGGTGACGCTCAGGTTGGCCGACCAGTAGATGCCGTAGCCGTCCCGGGAGAACAGATAGGCGTTGCCGGAGACCAGGACCAGCGAACGCAGGGTGGGGTCGGCGGCCAGCGCCTCCTCCGTAAAGAGATAGAGACGGCCGTTGAGGTCCTGATAAGCGAGGGGCCATACAGCCGTCTGGCTGCCGGCGTCATAGATGCTTCCGCCCGCCCGACTGCGGTCCTCGGCCGAAACGGTATTGAAGGCATACTCGCGGCCGTCGCATTCCGAAAGGTTGCGGGAACGCTTGAGCAGGGAGGTCTCCAGACGGGCCGTCAGGACCAGGCGTGCCTCGGGGATGCGGACGATGGCCGTCAGATTGGCGTCTATGCTGTGGGATTGGCTCCCGTTGACCAGCGACGGCGGGTTGGGCAGGGCATAAATGCCCACATAGGGGTAGGAACGGTTGCCCTGGGAGACGGAAGGATAATAGGCCGTCAGGCCGTCGTCGAGAAAATAGGTGTAGGTATAGGCGCCGTCCAGGCGGAAGGTGGTGCGGATGGGACGGATTTCCGGGAAATCGGCGGTCAGTTCCACGCCGGTGCGGGTCACATCGGCGCCGTTGGACTGCTGCATCTGCTTGAAGAAGGTCCGGTCGGTCAGCGTGAGGGAGGCATCCGTCCAGGTCCCGTCCGCCTCGTTGCGGACACTCACCTGCCCGTTTCCCCGGTCCACCCGCAGCTGGGGATTTTCCCCGGGAGTGAAGCCGGCGGGCATCGCATACATATTATATTGGAAGGGAAGATAGCTGTAATCGTATTGATAGGGGTGCCGGGTCAGGTTGTAGAAGCCGACCAGGGAGAATTTGAATCCTCCGTATTCCGCCTCGACGGCCAGTTCGCTGTTGGAGGAGCGCTGCCATTTGAGTTCATCGCTGTAGGCAAGGGAATAGGGACGGGTGTAATAGACATAGGAAGTACCGGTAGTGGCGTGCGACATCGAGAAGGTCTGGATATCCAGATACTCCTGCTTGGGATAGAGGACGAAAAAGGAGGGCAGTTTTTCGGAAATGCCCCAGCCCCCGCGCAGGGACCAATGCTCTCCGAAATGGAATTTACCGTTGAAACGCGGCGACAGCGAGTAAATATGGTCGTATCGCGAACCCTTGACATAGACGCTTTCCAGACGGGCCCCCGCCGTCAGTTCCAGCCGGACCCGCGCACTGATGGGAATGCGGACGTGGTCTTCCAGGTAATAGGAGACGTTGTGCATATAGGGGTACTGGCTGTAGGGGCGGGGCCGGTAGCCGGCCGGAGAGAGGTCCGGATTTTCATAGTACTCCCCCTTTCCCACGTTGCCGTCGGCCTTCCACTGGATACCGGCCTTGAGTTCGTTTTTCCATTCTCCCCAGCGGCGCAGCCAGCGGTATTTCAGCGAGGCGCTGTAATCGAGTTCGCGGGAATCGATGACCTGGTCATAGAAATAATTCAGCGGGAGGGAACGGGCCAGGAAATACCCTTCTTCCTCGCTGTGGGGCGCCGGAAGGGACGAAGCGGAAGAACGGGGGGCGTGGACGCGGTTTTCCCGGTCGTGATAATAGAGCGAAGCCTCGATGCGCAGGCTGGTAATCCAGGATTTTTTCAGGAGCCAGTCCAGGGAGGTACTGGCACGGACGACGTTGTCGCTGCCCTTGGTATAGGAGCCGTGAAAGGCATCCGGGTCGTCTTCGGAATTCATCCCGCCGATGTTGCCGCTCACCCCGGCCTCGAAGCGCAGGGTCTTGAAAAAAGTGTTGCTGTAGGAAATGTCCAGTCCCCGCCGGGTGTAGGAGGTATAGGGGCTGGTCAGCTTGGTCGTCGCCCGGGCCCACTCTCCGCTCAGGTTGAGAACGCCTCCCCTTGTCCCCAGTTCAACGCCTTTGGACACGCTGGCCTGCCAGGTGCGGGGGTTGGCGGAAAGGGTGATGTGGACGGGCGTGCGGCCTTTTTTGGTCCGCACCTTGACCATTCCGCTGTTCAGGTCGCCGTACTCGGCGGAAGGGACGCCCGTGATGACCTCGACGGACTCGATGTTGTCCACGGAGATGCTGCGGGTGCTGATGCCGGAGAGTTCTCCGAGCGAGGCGTTGTTGCCCATCCGCACGCCGTCCACTTCGAGGGCCGCGCCGAAAGCGGCATTGCCGGTGGATACTCCGCCGTCACGCAGCGAAAGGGTGTTGTCCACCGTCAGGTCGGGATTGACGGTCTTTCCGCCCGGCAGCAGGGCGCCGATTTCCGTCACGTTGCCGAGCTGGAGATGATTGAGGGCGTCGCGGCCGATGTTGACCGAGGTATTGAGATCCGTCTTGGAACGGGTGGAGGTGACGATGACTTCCTGCAAGGCCAGAGACTGGACCTGCAAGAGGAAATCGAGGTTTCTGATGACGCTTCCGTCCTCCGGATCCCGGACCTGTCCGCGGCTCACCCGGATGTCCCTCGCGGCGGAAACATAGCCCAGGTAATCCGTTTCGACGCGGTAACGTCCGTCCGCGAGACCGTCGAAGGCATATCGTCCTTCGACGTCGGTCAGCGCCCACAGGGCCCCGTCGTCGAGTTTGACCGCCACGCCGGGCAGGGGTTCCCCGCTTTTGGCATCCTTGATGACCCCCTGGAGCGCGACACCGGCGGAGGGCGACGTCCCCTTGCGGGAAACGGAGGACTGGGCCGCAGCCGGCAGAAAAAGGACGTCGGCCGGCAGCCAGGTCAGGCACAGCAGTCCGAAGCAAAGGGAGATGGCCACCTTGCGGACGGTCATCTCCGGGAAAAACTTTACGATATGGCTGATGAAAAGTTTCAACTATTTATTCTTGACACAACGGACAGGGGCGGCTATCCGGTAACTGACCTTGGTGCCGTTGCAGGTATATTCCGCTTCCGTAGCCTTGTTGGTCATCGGCATAAAGCCATAGAACTGAAGGTTCTTGATACCGGAAGACGCATCGCCGGCAGTATTGTAGGTAACGCCGGCATAGGTCGAGCCGCAGAACATTCCGGAAGAAGTTTTGGAGGGATAGCCGTTTAAATGGCCCATCATCGTCGCTGTCGTCTTGGTATTGTCCTGGATGGAAATGGCACCGAAAGCATCTATATTGAAGCCGTCTTCGTTGAGCAGCTTGAGGGAGCCGTCGGAACCGCTGTAATAAGGGGCATTACGATTGTCCTGGCAGCCGGCGCATTTGCCGACGAGCCCCATCAAATCATCCAAGGTAGGAATGTGCCATCCGTCGGGGCAGAGCCCCTGTGCTCCGGCCAGCGCGTTCGCCTGCCCGATGTCGGTGAGGTCTCCGAGCTTCAGGCCCAGCGCCACTTCCGCCTGATAGAGATAGCCCCGGGCGGCGATAGCGCTCCCGTCCTTTGAAAAAGCCAGCGCGGTGTTGTCCGCATTGACGACGACGGGATAATAGATGCCGGCCGTGACATTGGTCAAATCATCGGAAGGGGTAAAGCCTTCGGGCACATAGCGGAGATTCTCGGCGAACCAGGTATTGCCGTCCTTGAGTCCGACCGTCTTGTACTTGACTCCCTTCCAGCTGACCGTATTCTCTTCCTGCGGCTCGGGCTCGGTATTCCCTCCCGGGGTATCGGTCCCTCCCGGGGTATCTGTCCCTCCCGGGGTATCCGGGTCCGTATCGTCGCCGGACGTCCCGGGCTTGTCGCCTTCATCGGATGCTGCCGGGGTCTGATTGTCAATCAAGGCTTTGAGGGCGTCATAAGTGGAGGTTTTCTTTTCGCAGGCCGCAAGCGTCAGCAGCGCCGCGAGAGAGAGAAAGAGAAATTTTTTGGTCATAACACTTAATGATAAATCAATGGCACTCAAAGAAAAAAGAGTCATCCGCGACTACTGTCACAGTGACTCTTGGAGCGGAAAACGAGTCTCGAACTCGCGACCTCAACCTTGGCAAGGTTGCGCTCTACCAACTGAGCTATTTCCGCAAAATTCTTTGCTTCCTTGGGGAAAGCGAATGCAAAGTTAGGAAAGTTTTTTTTATTTGCAAAAAAATCTTGCAAAAAATGGCAAAAAAAGCGGGGCGACCGGATGGCCGCCCCGCTTGATTCCGTCAGTCGGATGACTGATACTATATCTCCATAAGGGTCGCGGTAAGCATAAGTCTGCAATTCACGACACCGGCCACAATCTGCACCTTCTCGGCCGTGGCGTTGATATCGTATTCTTTTTCGTCTTTATCCCGGCCGTAACCGATAACGGTGACATCGAAAGAACCGTTAAGATTTTTGACGGAAACCCTGAGTTCTCCACCTTCACGCACGGGCTTGAGATCGTATTCAGAGGCAGCATCGGTGGAGAGCAGGTTCACATTATACTCTGCGTCAACAGGGGTGACACCCGCCTTAACGAGTTCGCTCTCATCGAGAATAATGTAAGTAGTGGTGTCAAGCGCCTGTTTGACTTTGTCGCAGCCGACGAAAAACAGCAGGGCCGCTACGGCCATCAAAAGAATACCTTTTTTCATTGTTTTTATAAATTAAGAATTAATACTGATCCATTCTCAATCAACGGGCAACCGCACCCTGAATTCCGCCGCAAAGATACGATTTTTTTCATTTTATGCAAAAAAAGGACGCCGGCCATCAGACGACCACCTCCACGTTGACGCCCATTTCGCGCAGTTGGGCGACCAACTGCGTGGAGACAAGGACGGCGATACGACGGGAACGCAGCCGGACATTATACTTGTTCTTATAATCGATGACGTCGAGGATGACGGCGCTGCCGCCTTTGTTTTTCCGAAGGAGTTTATAGGCCTCGGAGAGTCGCTGATGGTCTATTTTCTCCACATCGATTTTCAGGACGAGCTGCTTCACCCGTTTTTCGCAAAGCGCCCCCAGCAAGGACGCGCCCGTCAGACGGAGTTCGTGGGGCACGGCATCGTAATCCTCATCGGGACCGGGACGACGGCGCTGCTCCACGGAACCTTCGAGATACAGGAAACTCCCCTCCTGGAAGACCCCCTTGAAATGCTCACATTCCTTGCCGAAGAGTTTGAAAGACTTGACGGTACTCTTGTCTTCCACCTCAACATTCATCCAGGGACGTCCCGATACAGACATCTTGTTTTCCACTTTGAGCACCATCACGGCATAGGTCACCCGTTCGGAACGATGATGGAGGTGACAGGACTTAATCAGGTCGGGGAGGTCCTCCAGATTGTTATGGACGAAAAGTTCCCGTTCAAGGTCGTATGTATCCAGCGGATGGGCGGACAGATACATCCCGACCAGTTCTTTTTCCTTGTGCAGTTCCACCACTTTCCGGGCAGCGTCATCGACGGAGGGCGCCTCCGGGATGGAGGGACGCTGCGGCTTGACTTCCTCGGCATCCCCGAACAGGGAAAAGGCATCGTCTTTCGTTCCGTCGTTTCGGAGCAGGAGGGCATATTTTGCCAGGCTGTCGAGGAAGATGTCCCCTCCGCCGGGCGCCATTTCGAAAATCCGGCGGTCGAGTCCGAAGGAATCGAAGGCGCCGCAATCGGCCAACTGTTCGATGACGCGACGACTGAGCCCGAGCGGTGTCCGGCTCATCCGTTCGACAAAATCCATCAGGTCCGCGAAGCGGCCGCCTTGGGAGCGCTCCTCCAGGATGGCCGTGGCGATATTCTCCCCGAAAGTCCGGATACCCCCGAAACCGAAACGGACATTGCCTTCCGCATTGACGCTGAAATGGAGCTGGCTTTCGTTGACATCGGGATTGAGCACCTTGATACCGTGGGCGCGGCAGTCACCCATCACCTTCTTGATTTCCTCCATATTCAGGGCGCAACTGAGGTTGGCCGCAAAGAATTCGGAGGGATAATGGGCCTTGAGCCAGGCGGTCTGGTAACTCACCCAGGCATAGCAGGTCGCGTGCGACTTGTTGAAAGCATACTGGGCGAATTTTTCCCAGTCCTTCCAAATCTTGTCCAAGATCTTTTCGGGATGGCCGTTGGCCATACCCTGTTTCATAAACTTGTCCTTGAGTTCCATCATCACGGCAATCTGCTTCTTGCCCATTGCCTTGCGGAGCTTGTCCGCCTCGCCCTTGGTAAAATGGGCCAGTTTGCGCGAAAGCAGCATCACCTGCTCCTGATAGACGGTGACGCCGTAGGTCTCGGACAGGTACTCTTCCATATCCGGAAGGTCGTACTCGATAGCCTGCTGACCCAGCTTGCGGGCGACGAAATCAGGAATATAGTCCATCGGTCCCGGACGGTAGAGGGCGTTCATAGCAATCAGGTCCTCGAAGCGCTCGGGGTGGAGTTTCTGGAGCCATTCCCGCATACCGGGAGATTCGAACTGGAAGACGGAGGTCGTGTCCCCGCGTCCGTAGAGTTCGAAGGTCGCCTTGTCGGCGATGTCGATGGCCTCGATGTCGATTTCGACACCGTGACGGGCCTTGATGTAATCCAGACAGCGATGGATGATGGACAGGGTGTTGAGTCCCAGGAAATCCATCTTGAGCATCCCCACCTCTTCGATGTAATGGCCGTCGAACTGGGAGGTCCACACGTCCAGGCCGGTATCCTTGTCCTTGGACAGGCAGATGGGAATGTAATCGGTCAGGTTGCCCGGACCGATGATGGTGGCGCAGGCGTGCATTCCCACCTGGCGGATGCTGCCCTCGATGTCCTGGGCATAATGCAGCACCTCCCTGTTGAGTTTTTCACCGCTCTCCAATTCCGTCTTGAACTCGGGGACCAGACGGTAGCAGTTGGCCAGGGTAATCTTGACATCTTTCTCTTCTTTGCCCACC